>JBOGNS010000019.1:0-6754 GCA_050747305.1 Candidatus Acidiferrales bacterium
CAGCGTCGGCGTGCTTGTCGCCATTTAGATCGGCCACCGCGGCGTAGTATGGGCGAGCCAGCACACCAATCGGCGAACCCGGCGCCGCCGCAAAACGGCCCGATCCGTCACCGAGCAAAACCGAAACGCTGTCGCCGCCGACGTTTGGCGAGACGATGTCGAGCTTGCGGTCACCGTTCACGTCGGCCAGCGCATGCGGATAGGGCGCGCGTCCCACGGCAAACGGCGAACCTGAGGCTGGCGCGAAGCCGCCGCGACCGTCACCCAGCAGCACTGAAACGCTGTGATCGTTTTGGTTCGATGTGATGAGGTCGAGCTTGCCGTCGCCGTTCACGTCACCAGCCGACAGGCCATGATTGTGCGGCGGCATGCGCGTGAGCGCAGCAAAGGGCGAGCCGGGTGCGGCAGCGAAGCGCCCGCTGCCATCGCCCAAGAGAACGCGCACGTCGTTGCTGTCGTGCTCGGTGACGGCGAGGTCAAGCTTGCCATCCCGATTGAAGTCGCCGGCGGCCAGCAGGTGCGGCTTGGGGCCTGCATTAAAGGGCGAGCCCGGGGCTTCACGCAGCCCGCCTCGCCCGTCACCCAGCAGAATGGTGACGCTGTTCGCGCCGCTGTTGGCTAGCGCAATGTCGAGCTTGCCGTCGCTGTCGAAATCGCCGGCGACGGGATCGGCCGGGCCCGGTCCCACGCGCAGCGGCGCTCCAGCGCGCGAAAGCAGCGGCTCTTGCTGCGCACGCGCCGCAGCGTAGAGAAGGCCGGCGACGACGATCAGCGAGAGCGGCAACCCGATTCGTCTCTTCACGTGTGAGTCCTCCCAGAGCGCCCCAGCATCAGACGGGTGATAGAGCAGCTCGCGTTTTTGATTTGGGCGCGGATGCATTAGGATAGGCCGGCTTCGGCATGACGAACAGCGAAAAAATTCTGGTGGTGGAGAGCTTCGCGCAAGCGGGCGGGGAGCGGCTTGAGCTGCTGCAGTCGGCAGGCTACCAGGTTGCCACTGCGGGTCAGGTGGACGAGGCGCTGGCGGCGGTGCGCGCGCGCGGTGCGTCGCTGGTGATGATTGACGCTACCACGCCAAATCTGGACGTGAGCCGGCTGATTGCGGAACTGAACGGATCGAGTGCGACCGAAGACGTGCGGCTCATGGTCCTATGTGGCTCGGCGACGGAGGCAGCGCGCTGGCTGGATTTGGGCGCGGACGATGTGGTGCCGTGCTCGGCGTCAACCGATGAGCTGCTGGCGCGAGTGCGCGTGCAGCTTCGCGGGTGGCGCGGGACGAGCGAGCTTCGGCGGCAGGCGCGCATCGCAGAAGAAGGGCAGCAGATGGCGCAGACCGCGTTCACCGCGCTGGCGGTGACGGAAAAGATGACGCGGGACGCGTTCACGCTGGACCGCCGGCTGAAGATCGGCGTGACGGCCTTCATTGTGGTGGCCGCGGTGATGGCCGGCATCTATCTGCTCTTTTTCCGTACCGCAACGGAAGAAACGCAGCGCGCGTATGCGGCGATCGCGCGGCTGGAGCGCGGCATCGCCAGTGAAGAGCAACTGGTGGCGCGCGCGGCCAAGATGCGCGAGGAGCTGGAGAAGTCGTCCACGCAAGCGCAGCAGCAGGCGCTCGAGCAGCGCTCGGCGGAGTTGCGCGAGCAAATGACCCAGGCCACCAACACCGAATTGGCCAGCCTGCGCAAACAACTCGACGAAAATAATTCGCGCTTGCGCTCGATCGAGCGCGAGTCGCGCGTGGCGCAGGGCATCATCCGTTCCTATGCGCCGAGCGTGGCGCTGCTGCACGTGGCGGTGGCTTTCCAGCACCACGCCACCGGCCGGCGGCTGCGTTACCTCGGACTGAACCCGCAAGGCACGCCCATTAGCGATAGCCAGGGCAGTCCGATCTTCGACCTGGAGGGCCGCGGGCCGGAAGTGCGCGCGGATTTTTTCGGCAGCGCGTTTCTGGCGGCGGCCGATGGGCGGTTGCTCACGAACCGCCACGTGATCGAGCCGTGGTGGCGCAATGATGAACTGACATCGGCGCTGGAGGGTTTCACGCCGGTGATCGCGGAGATGAAAGCGTATTTCCCCGGGTCGCCGGAGGCGATTAGCGTGCGCATGGTGAGAGTGTCGCCGGATGCCGATCTTGCGGTGGTGCAGGGCAACCTGGGCGGGCTGAAGCGAGAAGTGTTGCGGCTGGATGCGCGCGGCGCTGCGGCGGTGAGCGGGCAGGCGGTGGTGTTGATTGGCTACGCGACGGGATTGGATGCGATTCTGGCGCGCGCCGGTGAAGATACGGTGCGCGCGATTGTAGGCGCGAGCGGCGGCGATGCATCGCGCATCATGACCGAGCTGGCGCGGCGCAACTTGATTCGGCCGCTCACGACGCAGGGTCACGTGGGCGACGTGCTGGCCGACCGCATCGTCTACGATGCGCAGACGACTTCGGGCGGCTCCGGCGGGCCGGTATTCAATTCGCAGGGCCGCGTGATTGGCGTGAACTTCGCGGTAGTGCGCGGTTTCGGCGGCTCCAACTTCGGCATCCCCGCGCGGCTGGCCGAGCCGTTGTTGAAGTAGGGGCAGGCCCCCGTGCCTGCCCCTCTTCCTGGGGCACGGCGTTCAATGGCCACGCAACTCGCGCAACCACCGATTGATCGCTTTGCGGCCCGAACCGATTCCTGGATTTCCGATTCCGCGAAATCTCTCGAAGGGACTCTTCTTGGCCGCCTGAGGCGCGCTTCTTCGGTTGCGCTTTTTGATGCGGCGTGGCATCTGCAGCTTCAACTACACTCTCGCAGTCTACATGTTGGAGTCAATCGTTGACAGATTTGCAGCTAGGGTAAAGGGGCAGGCACGGGGGCCTGCCCCTACAGCCAGGGATCTTTGTCGTCGATAGCCTTTGCGTTGGGATTGAGGCGGTCGAATTCCCAGCGCAGCGGGTTGTCGTGGATGTATCGCTGGGTGTTTGTGAGTTCGTTCGAATTGCGAATGACCCGCTCGTGATAGTTACGCTGCCCGAGCCGGCCATCGAACGATGGCCAGCCATCTGTCTTAACGCCGCGAATGTACTGCGTGGTCGTTAGTGTTTTGAAGCGGTGGACGACGTCTGGCAGAGACAGCGTAGGGGCAGGCCCCTGTGCCTGCCCCTTCTGGCCTGCGAACGGGCTAACCAGCACCACGATTCCATGAAAATGGTTTGGCATTACGACGAATTCATCGAGAGCAATCCCGCCATAGACGTGAGGCAGCTCGAGCCATTTCTGTTCGATCAGGAGCCCGGCCGCAGTTAGATTCACGCGGGCCTCATTTACCTTGCCGAACAAGCAGCGGCGTCCTTGTAGAGCGATGGTCACGAAGTACAAGCCACGCTGCGAATAGTCGTAGCCTTTCCAGCGAATCGAGCGGCGGTGGTGGATCGCTGGATCAAATTGCATTGTCGTGGCGTGTTCCTTCCGGGAAAGGTCCCCGATTACCGCTCGATGGTTGCGCGAAGCGGGGCAGGCACCGGGGGCCTGCCCCTACGGCTTGATGTCGTACAGATCCATTTTCTTGCCCTGCAAATAGATGTCGAACCAGTTGAGGATGTGCTGGAGGCGCTCGACGCGGTGGGAAGGCTTGCCGCTGCGCGAGAGGTCGTGGCTTTCGCCGGGGAAGCGCACCATCACCGTGGTCTTCTTCAGCGCTTTCAGCGCGCGGAACATGGGCTCAGCGCCCTGGCCGGGCGGCGTGCGCCAGTCTTCTTCGCTGTGGATGAACATCAGCGGTGTGGTCACTTTCTCGACGAAGCGCACCGGCGAGCGGCTCAAATATTCCTCGGGATCCTGAAACGGAAACTTGCGGAACCAGGTAGGGCGAAAGAGCGTGAAGTCCGCCGTGTACCAGAAGGAGAGCCAGTCGGCAACCGAGCGCTGCGAGACGGCTGCGGCGAAGCGGCCGGTTTGCGTGACCGTCCAGTTGGTGAGCAGCCCGCCGCCGCTGCCGCCGGTGACGCCCATGCGCTTCTCGTCGATGTACCCGCGCTTAAGCAGTTCGTCCACGCCGATCATCAAGTCTTTGTAATCGTCGCCGGGATATCGGTGCTGAATAATGTTGGCGAACTCCTGGCCGTAGCTGGTGCTGCCGCGCGGAATGGTGTAAAGCACCACGTAACCCTTCGCCGCCATCCACTGGAACTCGTGAAAAAAAGCTTCGCCATATTCGGTGTGCGGGCCGCCGTGGATTTCGAGAATCAGCGGATACTTCTTCGAGGCGTCGAAATCCGGCGGCTTGAGGATCCATCCGTGAATTTTCTTGCCGTCGAAGCTCGAGTACCAGAATTCTTCCGGCGCGCTGAGCTTGAGCTGCGAGAAAAGTTCGTCGTTGACCTTGGTGAGTTGCGTGAGCTTTTTTGTGGCGGTGTCGAGCAGGAAAAGTTCCCCGAGCAGCGTTGGCGTGCTGATGGTGAGGGCGATGCGCGCGCGGCCGGGCGTGGCGGTCCACGCGAGCACGTCGTGCTTGCCGTCGGTGAGCGGCTCGATGCGGCCGCTGGCGGCATCCAAGCGCACCAGGTTGGAGGCGCCGTGCTCGGTGGTGGCGAGAATCAGCGAGCGGCCATCCGGCGTCCACAGGATGTCGTCCTGCCCGCCGCCGCGTGGCGGCGCCTGGTCGCTGATCACGCCGGCGCCGATGTCGAAGTCGTAGTCTTGCGTGAGGCTGCGCGGCTTGCCGTCGAAGATAAAAACATCAGCCTGCTGGCTGGAACGCGGCTCCGGCGGATTGAGGAAGCCGCCAAAGGCCCAGCGTTTGCCGTCGGGCGAAGGCTCCGGCCCGCCGACAGGGCCATCGATATCAATGATGGTGGCGGCATCGCCGCCGCTCGCCGGCACCGAATAAAGGTTCGAGTCGGGGTCTTCGTAGTAGGCTTCAGCGACGCGATTCGAAGTGAAATAAATCCGCGTGCCGTCGCTGCTCCAGCCCGCGATGCTCTCGCTGTATTTGCCGGATGTAATCTGCTTGGCCTCGGCGGGCTCCATGCGGTTCAAATCCGCGAGCACGGTCCAGATGTGCGAAGGGCGATCGGGCTGGAGAAAACCCTGATTGTTGAAGCGATAGACAGCGCGGGTGACGATCAGCACGTCGCTCTTCTTTTCTTCCTTCTCGCCTTTCTCGGCCTTTTTCTTCTTCTCAATGTCTTCGGGCTTGGTGGTGCTGGTGAAGGCGATGGTCTTGCCGTCCGGCGACCACGCGGCGGCGCTTGAGCCGCGCGGCAGATCGGTGAGCTTGCGCGCCTCGCCGCCGGCGGCGTAAGGCAGCAGATAAATTTGCGGTGAGTCTGCGGCGTCGCGCGTGAAGGCGAGGACACGGCCATCCGGCGACCAACGCGGGCCGGCATCGCGCGGGCCTGCGGTCAGGCGTCGCGGCGCCGAGCCGGCTTCGGTTCCGATGAGCCAGATGCTGGTGTCGTAGCGATCCTCCTTCTCATTCACCTCGACAAGCACGTAGGCGACCTGCTTGCCATCGGGCGAGATTTGCGGGTCAGCAATCCATTTGAATTTCAGCAGGTCTTTTTCGGTGATGAGCCGTTTTTGGCCGGCGGCGGGGATCACAAAACAGATTGCGATGGCGCTGATCAGTAGCGCGGCGCGCTTACATGCGTTCATTTTGTTCCTCCGGAGGGTGAAGGATACACTGCGAGATTTTGCGAGCAAAGCGATTTGCGGAGTCGTAGCACAGGCTTCTAGCCTGTGCGCCTTGGATGTATTGAATTCTGCGGTTGACATACAAATTCCTCTTGACAACTAATACTTTCGGTGATACAAGCTTACCATCCGGGGCCGAACCCGGGTGAAAAAGACAGCATGGCGGCCACAGCAAACCTCGATTTCATCCACGACCCGAGCCGCGCAGCGGTGCTGCTGGATCCGCTGCGGCTGCGCATGGTGGAGCAACTGCAAGGCGAGCCGGATTCCGCCAGCGGGCTGGCGCGGCGGCTGAAGCTGCCCCGGCAGAAGCTGAACTACCACTTGCGAGAGTTGGAGAAGGAAGGCTTTGTCGAGCTGGTGGAGGAGCGGCGCAAAGGCAACTGCATCGAGCGCGTGGTGCGGGCTACGGCGCGCGCGTACGTGATTGACCCCAGCATTATGGGCGCGCTGGGCATTGACCCGGCGCAGTTTCAGGACCGCTTCTCTTCCACGTATCTCGTCGCCGTAGCTGCGAAGACCATCCGTGACGTGGCCGCGCTGCGCCAGCGCGCGGAGAAAGCGGGCAAGCGTCTGGCCACGTTCACACTGCAAACTGAAGTGCGCTTCGCCACGGCCGCGGATCGCGCGGCGTTCGTCGAGGAACTCACGGCACACGTCGCGCGGCTCGCCGCGAAGTATCACAACGAGCACGCCGAGGGCGGGCGGCGGTTCCAGTTTGTGCTCGGCGCTTACCCTGCGTTGAAGAAGAAAGACGAAACGCAGATGAACGCCGATGGCGCAGATGGACGCAGATAAAGAAAGAGGTCGGAAGGCAGAAGGCAGAACTCGGAACTCGGAAAGGAAAAACATTAACGCAGAGGTCGCGGATACGCAGAGAAACGCAGAGAAATGCACCTTAAGACAAAACTTGCGGTGAAGAGGAGGCCATCATGGCGGTGAAGAAGGAAGCGAACGGGCGGCGGTGGGTGGCGGTGGAGGTGGAGTTGCCGGGGACGCCGGAGCAGGTGTGGCAGGCGATTGCGACGGGGCCGGGGATCAGTTCGTGGTTTTGTCCGACACAAGTAGAAGAGCGCGTGGGCGGGAAG
>JBOGNS010000020.1:0-4125 GCA_050747305.1 Candidatus Acidiferrales bacterium
GGTAGAATCCGGCCAGCTCACCGACGCTATCGAGCAAAAATACGTCGGCTTCTTCGCCCAGCGCATCGGCGGGCTGCACTCCACTGCGCCGCTGCACCTTCCAGCCATCCTGCTCGATGAGGCGCGCGGCCGCGTCGAAGCGATCCGGCTTGCGCGGCGCCAGCACCAGCAGCGCGCGCCGCCATTTTCGCTGCACGAGGTCGAAGGCTGCGAGCACTTGCTCTTCTTCGCCCGCGAGCACGCTGCCCGCCACGACGATCGGCCAGCGCTCCTGACTCGCCACTTGCTCCTCGAACCAGTCCACCAGCGGGCCCGAGTCGGGCGGCGCGAGATCGTATTTCATGTTGCCGGCTACGGCTACGCGAGTCTCGTCGCCGCCCAATTCACGCACGCGCCGCGCGTCTTCCTCGCTCTGCATGAGCCATAGGCGCGGCTCGTTCATTACCTCGCGCACGAACCACGAATCGAAGCGCGCTACGCGCTGGTAACGCCGGAACGACCGTTCCGAGATGCGGCCGTTCACAAATACAACCGGCACGCCCGCCCGCCGCAGTTCGCGCAGAAAATTCGGCCAGATTTCCGTCTCCGCCACTACAACCAGCGCAGGATCGACAGCGCGCAGAACGCGCCGCACCGCAAAAGTAAAATCCAGCGGAAAGTAAAACACGGCATCCGCGAACGGCAGACGCTCGCGCGCCAGTTGCTGACCCGTTTCGGTGGTCGTGGAAATCACCAGCCGGAATTGCGGGAAGCGTTCGCGCAATCGCTGGGCCAGCGGCGCGGCCGCGAGCACTTCGCCGACGGACACGGCGTGGATCCAAATCGCTCGCCGCTCGTCTGTGCCGGCCCGCGCGGTTTGCGGCACGCGACCCAAACGCTCGCCTAAATTGTGCAGGTAACGCCGCCGGCCGCGACTCAGAAAGTAGGGCAGCAGAATTAACGATGCCGCCCCCAGCAGCACACTGTAGAGGAAGTGCATGAACGCCGGTATTATAGTGGTTCGCGGCGCGGGTCGCCCAATGGGGCAACCTGTCGCGTTGCGGAAACCTCTATCTGTGAGGCGTTGCCTTTCGCAACCTGGAGTCAGCAAAGCAAGCGGTGCGGGCACGACTTGAACTTTGTTCGCCTCACTGATAGCGCAAAACTCAGAACGCAGAAATATGAACTCTACACTTAAAACTCAGAACAAGCCGACCGTTAAGGTAAAGGGCAAAAGTACGAAGATAAAAGGCATTCTTTGGAACGAACTCCCCCTTTTACCTTTTGCCTTTTTCCTTTTTACTTCGGTGTTATGCCTTGTCGTCTTGTCGCCGGCGCGGGCGCAACAGATTGATATCAGCACGCTCCCCGCGCGCGACACGCATGAAGGGGTCACTGTCGCCGTTGACCCGTACACGGACTCGGCGCGCTCCAAGGAGCGCTTCGGGAAAAAGCATCCCCATCAGGCGGGGTTACTGGCAGTCGAAGTCATCATCCGCAACGACAACACGCGGCCCATACGTCTGGATCTCAACGAATTGCGATTGCTTCTCTCACCGCCCGACAATTCACGCCAGCGCTTGGCGCCGCTGGAGCTGGACGTGGTCATCGAAAGAATACTGCACAAGGAGCAGGGCGGGCCGAATCCTACCGTGTCGCGCCTTCCGATCCCTCGCCGCAGGCCCGACCGCAGCAAAGATTGGAAGGAAATTGAAGCGGTCCTCGCGCCTTCCGCTTTCGTCAACGATATTCTGCCGCCGCAATCCACGGTGCGCGGGTTTCTATTCTTTGATCTCGCGCGCCGCTTCGAGTGGGTTCCCTACGCGCACCTGTATGTGCCTGACCTCAAATTCATGGACGACGGTCAGGCGCTCTTTTACTTCGAAGTGGACCTCTCCAAAGCCGTCAAGCAATAGAGCGGGTCGTTTGCCGATTCACCTACGCCCCGCTAGAATCGGTTTGCTTCGGCACCTAGGATTCTCATCGCATGTCATTGCTTGACCACTTGAATCCGCAGCAGCGCGAAGCTGTGCTGGCCACGGACGGCCCGGTGCTGGTGCTCGCCGGGGCGGGCAGCGGCAAGACGCGGGTGATTACCTATCGCATCGCGCATCTGATTTCCACAGGTGTGCCGGCGAGCGCCATTCTTTCCGTGACTTTCACCAACAAGGCGGCGGGCGAAATGAAGGAACGTGTGTCGGCCTTGCTGCGGTCGTCTGAGCATGCCGCGTGCGAGCCGTGGGTGAGCACGTTCCATTCGCTGTGCGCCCGGCTGCTGCGCCGCGAGGCGCCACGGCTCGGGTTGCGGCGCGATTTTGCGATTTACGATGATGATGACCAGCTCGGCGTCGTGAAAGGCGCGTTGCGCCAGCTCGGCCGCGACGAGAAGAGCTACAGCCCGCGCGAAATCCTCAGCCTTATCAGCGGAGCCAAGAATCAGGGCACTTCGCCGGAAGAGTTCGCCACCGGCGCCTACAGCGCAGTCTGGAAGGTCGCCGCCAAGGTCTACAAACTTTACGAAGCGCAACTGCGCAAGGCCGGCGCGGTAGATTTCGACGATTTGCTGCTGCGCGCGCGCGAAGTGCTCCAGCATCACCCTGACGCGCTGGCGCACTGGGGCGGTCGCTTCCGATACGTGCAGGTGGATGAGTATCAGGATACGAATCGCATTCAGTACGAACTGGTGCGGCTGCTCTCGCGCCCGCACGGCAATCTGTGCGTGGTGGGCGACGAGGATCAATCCATTTACTCCTGGCGGGGAGCGGACGTGGGCAACATTCTGCGCTTCGAGCGTGATTTCCCCGGGGCGCGAATTTTTCGTATTGAAGAAAACTACCGCTCAACGCAGACCATCCTTGACGCGGCGGGCGCCGTTGTCGCCAACAACGTGCATCGCCTCGGGAAAACGCTGACCGCCACGCGCGGCCGCGGCAACAACCTGCGATTTTTCGAGGCGCGCACTGCCACAGATGAGGCCGAATTCATTGGACAGGAAATTGCGCGTCTTCAGCGCGGCGGCGACCTGCATCAGCGCATCGGCGTGCTCTACCGCACGAATTTCCAGTCGCGGGCCTTCGAGGAAGTATTTCGCCGGCTGGGCACCCGTTACAAGGTAGTGGGCGGCTTCAGTTTCTACCAGCGCGCGGAAGTGAAAGACACGATGGCCTACGTGCGGCTGGCGATCAATGCGGCGGATGATGTGGCGCTGTTGCGCGTCCTCAACGTGCCCCCGCGCGGAATCGGCCCCGGAACGGTCGACCGCCTGCGCAACGTCGCCGAGCAGCGCGGCGGGTCGCTGTGGGACGCGCTGGGTGAACTCGCCGGTTCATCGGCCACGGCGCGCTCTGCGGCGCTGCAATCCTTTCGCGCGTTGATCGAAGACTTGCGCGGGCAGCTTTCCGCCTTGCCTCCGGCGGAGTTCCTGCACTACGTGCTCGAACGCAGCGGCTATCTTACGCATCTGGAGCAGCAGGATTTGGACAAAGACTCGTCGCGCGCCGAAAACGTGCGCGAGCTTGTAAACGCAATTGCCGAAGGTTCGCAGCAGGGAGAAACGCTCGCCGATTTTCTAGACCGCACCGCGCTGGTCAGCGATGCGGATGATTACGACCCCACGGCGCCGGTCACGCTGATGACGCTGCACAGCGCCAAAGGCCTCGAGTTCCATCACGTGTTCCTCGCCGGGCTCGACGAGGGTCTCTTTCCGCATAGCCGCTCGACCGGCAGCCCCGCTGAGCTGGAAGAGGAGCGCCGGCTCTGCTATGTGGGCATGACCCGCGCTCGCGACACGCTCACGCTGACGCGCGCTGATTTTCGGCGCACGTTCGGCAGCGAACTCAGCGATGCGGCCGAGCCTTCGCGCTTCCTCAGCGAGATTCCTGCGGAGTTGATTGAATCGGCCGGGGGCTCGATCGGCGAGGCCGGCGACGAACGCCGCTATGTGGCCGATCCGGAATTTGATGATGCCTATACATCGCGCCGGAGCTACTCGGGTCGCGCGCGATATCCCAGCCCGCGTTACAGCGAGCCGCGCGAGCGTGCGCCGTCGCGCTACGGTGAATCGCAATACTCCGGCCGCCCCGCTTCGCGAGCACCGTCTCGCGGCTCATCAGCTTCTTCACCACCGCGTCCGCGCACCAATCCACT
>JBOGNS010000021.1:0-10779 GCA_050747305.1 Candidatus Acidiferrales bacterium
GCGCGTACCAGCGCGCGCGGCAAATCCTGGAGACCAGCCGCGATGCGGTGGAGCGCGTGGCCATGTCGCTGCTGGAACGCGAAGTGCTCGATGCGGCGGAGGTTAAGCTGCTCATCGAAGGCAAGACGCTGCCCGAGCGCCCGCCGTCGGTGCCGCCGGCCGGCGCCCCTCCCGTGCCCACGAAGGAGCCGCACGTGGTGCGCCCCGAGCCGCGCCCCGCGCATGGCTTCACCAAAGGCGAGAAACCTGCGCCCGCATAGAGACGGTCGTATGAGCACGCGCATGGTGGCGGTTGGGCTGCAGAGGCCGTTTTCGGGCGGACCTCGCGTCGAGGTCGCACTATCGCTCGAACCGGATCTTCCTTTCGCAATTGTTCCCAAGCACTTGCTCGAATCCATTGGCCTTGTACCGCGCGAACAAGACGACTTTGATACGTCGTCCGGATTCGTTGTGCGAAGAGGTCTGGGCGAAGCACGTTTCTTTTTCTGCCATCGCGAAGCGATATCGCTCGTGATCCTCGGAGAAGCGTGTGATCCCGCCGTGCTGGGGTTCGTCACCTTAGCCAGCATGGGACTGGAATTCGATGCGGCTAACAACAAGCTGCGCTCCGCGCGCAAAATCGTTTCCGTATTGTCTTCGCCCTTCACCGACTCTGCGACCTCCGCGTCTTCTCTGTGACCTCTGCGTTGATCTGTTTGTTTCCTTTTGGCAGGCGTAGAATAACCGCATGTCGAAGAAAGGGACGGCGATCGAAGTTGTCTGTCCGTGCTGCCACTCCAGGCTGAAGGTGGATGCGGAGCTGGCGGTGGTGCTGTCGCATCAGGCGCCGCCGAAGGCCGCGCCGGATGTGGACCTCGACGACACGGCGCGCATGTTGCGCGAGCAAGCCGAGAAGCGCGAGGCCAAGTTCCGCGAGTCCATCGAGCACGAAAAGAAAAAGCAGGACGTGTTCGACCGCCTCTTCGAAGAAAACCTGAAGAAAGCCCAGGAAGAACCCGCCAGCAAACCTATCCGCGATTTCGACCTCGACTGATTCAGGGCAAAAGTAAAAGGCAAGAGGCAAAAGGCCACGCGCAATTTTCCATTCCCTCTTCCATCTTCCACTTTTCCTTTTTCCTTTTTCCTTTTTCCTTTACTCTTCCCTTGTCGCATGTCCCCAGTTCGGAAGTTTCGGATTCGATTGCCGCGCAGCGGCACGCTGGTGATTGGCCAGCGCACGCTGGTGATGGGTGTGCTCAATGTGACGCCCGACAGCTTTTACGCCGGCAGCCGCGCACTCGATGTAGATGCGGCCGTAGAGCGCGCATTGCAAATGGAGCGCGACGGCGCAGACATCCTCGACATCGGCGGCGAATCCACGCGGCCCGGCTCGGAAGGCACGTCAGCGGAGCAAGAATTGGCGCGGGTGCTGCCGGTACTGGAGCGGCTGCGCAGGCGGCTGACAATCCCCATTTCGATTGATACACAGAAGGCGCGCGTGGCGGAAGCGGCTGCGGAAGCGGGCGCGGAAATCATCAACGACGTTTCGGCGTTGCGCAGCGACCCGGCGCTGGCGGAAGTGGCGCGGCGGCGCAAGCTGCCGCTGATCCTGATGCACATGCGCGGCTCCCCGCGCACCATGCAGAAGCGGCCCTTCGCGCGCGACGTGTTGCGCGATGTCGCGAGCGGCTTGCGCGCGGCGCTGGCTCGCGCGCGCACCGCAGGCATCGCCAAGTCGCAGGTCATCCTCGACCCGGGCATCGGCTTCGGCAAGAGCTTCGCGCAGAATTGCGAATTGCTGGCGCGACTGCCGGAGGTGGCGCGGCTGGGCTGCCCGTTGCTGGTGGGGACTTCGCGCAAGACGTTTATCGGCGCGCTGGGTTCATCCACGCCCGGCGAGACTCTGCCGCCGGAGCAGCGCCTGTGGGGCACTGCCGCGACCGTGGCCGCTGCGGTGCTCGGCGGCGCGCACATCGTGCGCGTACACGACGTGGCGGAAATGGCGCACGTGGTGAAACTCGCCGACGCCATCCGCGCTGCGCGTTGAGAGCTCGGCCTACGCCGCGCGAAGCGCGGCTTTGGAGTGCGGCGGCTCGACGCCGCTTTCAGGTGGCAACATTTCGTCTGGAGCGTAACCCGCCCTTTCGAGCCAAGCGGGGATATAATCCGCACACATTTTGGACTTACTGGAGGGCTGATGCGTTCGCGCGTGCCAATGCTGCTGTTCTTGCTTCTCATTTCGATTGCGACAGGGTTTGCGCTGGCGCAGGAATCTTCGCCGGACAGCGACGCGCAGCGCGTCATCGCGGCGGTGATGGGGCCGTCGCCGATGGGAGAGAACTTGCGCGTGCTGAGCGATGAAATCGGCGGTCGCGTGCCTGGCGCCGATGCGAACCGGCGCGGAGTGGAGTGGGCCGTCGCGGCGTTCAAGCAGGCCGGCGCGGAGTCGGTGCGCACAGAAGAATTCACCATGCCTGCATCGTGGAGCGAAGGCGATACGCGGCTGGAGGTGCTGGCGCCGCAGCACTTCCTACCGCGCGCGATTTCGATTGCATGGTCGCCTGCCACACCGGCAGGCGGCATCGAAGTCGCAATCTTAGATGTGGGCAACGGCAGCGCGGAAGAATTTGCGCGCGCTGGCGCAGCAGCGAAGGGCGCGCTGGTGCTGGTGCACTCGAATGTCCTGCGCACCTGGGCGGATCTGTTCGAGGAGTACTTCCGGGCGCCGGCCATCATCGAGCGCGCGATCCAGGCGGGCGCGGCGGGCATCCTGTGGATGTCGAGCCGCGAGCAAGGGCTGCTGTACCGCCACATCAATTCGTTCGACGGGCGAATCGACCGCATCGTGCAGGCGCTGATAGCGCGCGAAGATGCGCAGCGCATCGCGCGCTTCGTCGCCGCAGGCCAGCCGGTGCGCGCGCGGCTGACCATGCCCAATAAAAGCGGCGGGCCTTTCACGGTGCAGAACGTGATCGCCGAAATCCGCGGCACGGATAAAGCGGACGAAATCGTAATGATCGGCGCGCATCTCGATTCATGGGAGCTAGGCTCGGGGGCGCTCGATAACGGCTGCAACTCCGCGCTGGTGGTGGAAGTGGCGCGGGCGATTCGCGCAGCGGGCCTCCAGCCGCGCCGCACCCTCCGTTTCGCGCTGTGGAATGGCGAAGAGCAGGGACTGCTCGGCTCGTGGGCCTACGCGCGCGCGCATCGCAGCGAACTCGACCGCTTCGTGGCCTACGTGAATATTGACGGCGGCATCGGGCACATCACCGGATGGTCGCTGGGCGGGCGAGGCGACAGCCTGGGCGGCGTGCGCGAAGCGCTGGCGCCAGTGGAGTCGTGGGGCATGAACGGCCACACGCTCGACGCCAGCACCGGCACCGATCACGTGGATTTCCTGCTGGAAGGCGTGCCCACGCTCAATGCCAATCAGGTGGAAGCGAACTACATCGTGAATTACCACGCGTCGTCGGACACGCTGGACAAAGTGGACATCTTCGAGCTGAAGCGGCACGCGGCGTACGCAGCGGTCACGGTGTTAGGCCTTGCGAATCGCGAGGCGCGTCTCGGCCCGCGCCAGTCGCGCGCAGAGGTGCAAGCGCTGATTGAAGCCACCGGCCTCGATGCGCAGATGAAAGCCTTCGGGCTTTGGGAGGACTGGGCCGCAGGCCGCCGCGGACGCGAAAAATAGGATGTGCCCGCAACCAGCTCGGAAGGATGAACGGAAAAAACTCAGAACTCTGTGAACTCTGTGAGGCCTCTGTGCCTCTGTGTTTCTCCTAAAAGCTTTCGCGCACCGCAAAGACTCGGAAAAACACAGAGGCGCGGAGGAGCACAGAGATCGCAGAGAAGAGCGCTTGGAAATCATCGCGCTACGCAAAGATACTGAACGTTAGTGGTACAGAGCCAGCCGCAACCTAGAAGCGGGTGAAGTAGCGGAGGGAGAAGCTGCGGCCGGGGGCGTCGATGCCCCAGTTGACGCCGCGATAGTTGCGGTCGCCGATGTTTTCGAAGTTGATTACGAATTCGTGGCGCTCGCGCACGCTGAAACCGCCGCGCAAATTCAACGTGATGTACCCGGGGATGGCCGGGAACAGCGGCGCGGAATTGACCCCCGGGCCTAACACGCGGTCCTGCACTTGCCCCAGCGTTTCCCCGGTGGGAATCAGGATGTCGTCGGCGTTGCCGGGAATTCCGTCCAACCCTGCGCTGACCAGTCCTCTGACGCGCGCGCCTCGGTTGAAAAAATTGGCGATGCTGGAGCGCGTGCGCGTGGCGCCGGTGCGCCGGTCTCCCAGCGCCAGGCTGGAGAGATGGTCTTGCCGCTCAGCGGCGTGGATGTACGGCTCGATCCACCAGCGCTGGCCTACCGGGGCGTAACGCAAAATCAGATAAGCATCGGCGGCAGGCGAGCCGCCGGAAATGTTGGAGGGCTCGCCGGTGTCGGCGTTGTTGATGCGCGCAAAGCTGGAGACAGTACGCAGCAGCAGCGAACGCGTGATGTGGAAATCCAATTCATGCTCGACGCCGAAGGAGCGAGCCTCATCAAAATTGGCGCGCACCAGCACCGGGTTCGTCGCGGCGTCCACGAAAACCACGCCGTTGGGCAACTGGCTGGTAATCGGCTCGCCGCCCAGCGTGAGGCCCACCGCTCCGGGCGGCAGGATCAGCGCCTGCTTGGTGAGTTCGTTGCCCAGATCGTTGATGAAGCCGGTGACTTCGGCGCTAAAGCGCGAGTTTCGGTAACGCACGGTGAACTCGTAACTCTGCGCCGTCTCCGGCTCGAGCTGCACCACAGGCAGACCGCTGGTAACGGCATCGCTGTCCGCGGTGGTGCCGATTTCCGCACCCAGTCCGGCAAGCTCAGCGGCAGAAACTTCGAATCCCGTGCCGGTGAGGCCGAGGGTGCCCAAGTCGGTCATGTTCGGAGCGCGGAAGCCGCGGCTGAAATTTGCCGAGAAGCTCAGGCCGGCGATCGGGAACACAATCACGCCGGCGCGATAGGTCCAACTGGAAACGCGCAGCGAATCATCCACCCACAGCGGCAGGCCCCCGACCAGCGGGCTATCCGCCGCGCGCGCGCGGTAAGAGGCGTAACTCCAGCGCAGATTGCCTATCAGGTGCAGGCGTTGTGGGATCAACTGGAAGCTGTCTTGCACGTAGAGGCCGCCGCTGCGATAGAGCGCATTGTCCGGCACGCGCGGGCGGCGCAGGCTGATGGCTCCACTCAGCGGATCCAATCCATAGGACGGCGCGTCGATTCCCTCGTGGTAATACTCGGCGCCGGCCAGCGCCATGTTGCGGCTGCCCATCTGCTTCGAGGAGTAAAGCTGGAAGCCGTGGGCGCGCGCCTTTTCGTATTCGTGATTGATGGAGGCGTTGGGATTGCCGTTGCCGCCCTGGTTGACGCGCTCTTCGCGCTGCGCATTGAAGGAGTAAATCGCGGTGAGCGTATCGAGCCAGCCGAGACTGACCTTGTCGTAGCGCACATAAAAAAGATCGAGCATCAGGTTGCGCAGGTCGGCGATCAGATTGCCGTCGCCGCCGAGCAACTGGTCGTAGCGCTGCCCGCCATCCTGCTGGCTGCGGCTGTAGGAGAAAATGAAGTTCGAGCCCACCGCCGGCGTCCAACTCAGTTTCGACATGCCTCCGTATTGCGTGAAGCCCGTGCCTCCGCGCCGCTCGTCTTCGAGCACCGTGGAGGGCAGGCCGAGGAAGCGCGTCAGCGCGGAGTGCGAGTCAATCCCGTGGCCGGTGCGCAGGCGATTGATGCGTCTCCCGGCGAAGGTGGTTTGCAGCGCGACGCGGCGGCCCGCGGCTGAGAGGTTCAGGTGCGTGCCGTAGCTGGCGTCGGCGGAATTGAACAGCGTGCCGTAATCGCCCTTGATGTCGATGCCGGACGGGGAAAATGCCGGCGTCGGCGTCATAAATTGCACGCTGCCGCCGATGGCGTCGCTGCCATACTGCGCGCCCGCCGGCCCGCGCAGCACTTCCACGGTGTCCAGCGCGGAAGGCTCAATCAAATTCAGGAAGGTGCTGATGCCGCCGCGCGCGGCTGAAGTGGTGTAGCGCACGCCATCCAGATACAGGTTGACCTTCGTGCCGGTGACGCCGCGCACGTAGATTCCCGCGATGGTGGGGCTGGTGCGCTGAAGCTGGACGCCGGGCTCTTCCTGCGCCACCTGCGCGGTCACCGCTTGCACGCGGTTGCGTATGTCGTCGCCGTCGATCACGTTCACATTCTGGGCCACGGTGGCGGCGGACTCGACCGAGCCGGAATAGGCGGTGACGGTCACTTCTTCCGCCAGGCCCGCGAGCTCGAGCTGCACTTGCAGCGGGCCGCCGCCCGGTGTGGGCGCCTGAATCGATAGCCTGCGCTCGCCGAACCCTTTGGCCTTCACCACCAGCATGTAGCTGCCTCGCGGGATGTCGTGGAACTCGAATTTACCCTGCTGGTCGGTTGTTGTAGCGCCGAGCGGCACCTGGTGGCTGGCCCACAGCACGGTTTCGGCGCCGACGATGGCGCCACCCTGCCTATCCACCACTTGTCCAGTGATGGGTCCTTTGCCAGCAGTACTCTCGGCGGAAGAAATGCCGGCTAGGCACAAGGTCAAGAAACCGACCCTGGCCAGCCGCCATGCAATTCGCGCACGAGCGTGACTGCAGCGCTTATTCAGATGGTCCATTCGGCTCAAATTTCCGTTACAAAGCCAGAAGTAAAACTGCGGAAACGGCGACAGCCATGTTATAGAGACGCAGTTTTCCGAACAAGGGTTTCCTTACTGGGTTCCAAGCGCTTGACCTGCGGCCGGCGGCCCGCGCGGGCACGGTATAATTACGAGGAATGGCGACTTCGCGAAAGATTCACGCGCCGGCGGCTGCGTTGCGCACACGCATCCTGGCTGTCGATTACGGGCGCAAGCGCATCGGCCTGGCGATCTCCGATGAAAAGGGGCTTACGGCGCGCCCGCTCGCCACCCTGACGCGCACCAATCGCCGCAACGACCTGCGCCGCCTGCGCGAAATTGCTCGCGAGCATGGCGTCGCGCGCATTCTCGTTGGCCATCCGCTGAATCTCGACGGCACTGCCGGCGAAATGGCCGCCGAAGCCGCGCGCTTTGCCGGGCGCATCCGCAAAGAGCTGGGCCTGCCCGTCGAGCTGGCCGACGAGCGGCTCTCCACCTGGGAGGCAGAGCAGATGCACGGCGCGCGCCCGCGGCGGAGGCAGCGTCAAGCGCCCGTGGACGCGGTCGCCGCGGCGGTGATCCTTCGCGACTACCTCGAGCGACGCGAAGCCAAGAAGGGAAATGCGGAGGCGCGAGCCTCGCGGCTTTCGAGCTCACCATGAAACTCAAGATTGCCCTCGCCGTCGTGTTGTTGGTGATCGCCGGGTTCGCATCCTGGCTGACGTGGGCGCTCTACGTGCCGTACGCGAATTTCTCTGCGGACGGCATCGTGGTGGAAATTCCCATGGGTACGTCGCGGCGCGGTATCGCGCGCCTGCTCAAGAAAGATGGAGTGCTGCGAAGCGCGCTGGCCTTCGAGCTGCTGGCGCGCTGGCGCTCCGACGTGCAGTTGCAAGCCGGCGAGTACCGCTTCGATGCTCCCGCTTCGGCGCGCGCGGTATTTCGCAAAATCGCCGAGGGCCGTGTATTTGTTCACTCCCTGGTGATCCCGGAAGGGCTCAATATGTTCGACATCGCGAGCAAGTTCGAGCAGGCCGGCTTTGGCTCGCGCGACGATTTCCTGCGGGTGGCGCGCGATGCTTCGCCGATTCGCGATATTGCGCCGGCCGCCGCGTCGCTGGAAGGTTTTCTTTTCCCCGCCACGTATGGTTTCCCGCGCGATGTCACGGCGGAGGAGGTTGCGTCCGCCATGGTGGCGCGCTTTCGCGTGGTGTGGAACGCGTTGCCGCAGGAAGGACGCAACCCGCACGGGCTTCAGCCGCTGGAATTGCTTACGCTGGCTTCGCTGGTGGAGCGCGAAACCGGCGTGGCGGGGGAACGGCCGCTGATTGCCGGCGTCTTCTACAATCGCCTCGCCAAGCGCATCGCCCTACAGTGCGATCCCACGGTGATTTACGCCATGGAGCTTGCTGGGAAAAATGACGGCATCATCCACATGAGCGACCTGCGCATGAAGTCACCGTATAACACGTATCTGAACCGCGGGCTGCCACCCGGGCCGATTGCCAATCCCGGCGAAGAGGCGCTGCGCGCCGCGCTGTTCCCGCCGCAAACCGACTACTTCTATTTTGTGTCCGACACGCAGGGCGGGCACTTCTTCAGCCGCACCCACAAGGAGCACAACGAAAACGTGGCCAAGTATCGCCGCTTGGCGGGGCTGCCGCCCAAGCCTCCGGCGGCGAACGGCAATGCCGCGAAAAACGGGCCGGCGAAAAAGCGTGCTCCGACAAAACCGCCGAAGCGGAGGCGGCCGTGACGCGCAGCGAGCATCCCACCAAGAAAGATCTGATCCTCGCGATCGCCAAGGAACTCGGCGCAGCGCGCTTTACTGCGGCGGAAATCGAACAGGTGCGGCGGCAGATGATCGTGCGCGCCGGCGCGGCGGAAGGAAAAACGTCCGCCGATTACATTGCCAGCGTGCTCGGCGGCGCGGGGATGCGCGTGGCGCTTTCCAATCGCGCGGATACCGAAGGGCGCTACGAGCAGGAGTTCCACGACTTGCTGCACTTCGCCACGCTGGAAGAAGCGGAGATGTGCCTGATGCGGCTGGATGAACTGCTGCGGAAGTTCACTGTGGAAGGCGAGCGCGCGGCCGCCGAACGGGTGTTGGAGGTGGCGCGGCTGGGCCGGCGGCGGGCCGAGATGATTTCGCGCAATCCCAAGGTGGATGCGCGCAAGCGGGCCGAGAAAGAAGAGATCCTGCATTGGTTCACGATTTGGCTGGAGACGCCGGATGCGTTTTTTGATTGGCTGGAAGTGCGCAAGCGCGCGCCGGAGTTCGTCGAGCGGTTCGGAACCACGGATGTACACGGATAAACACGGATAGGCGCAAGGAGCGGAACCGGGGACGAACGTGGATTGACGCGGGTTGCTTCCTCGACTCGTTCCGTCGCACCGCCGCTGTCGCGCGCATTGGGGATCGTGGGTTTCCGGCGGCTTTGGTTCACCGCTGTACGGGCGGATGCTGGTATCCTATCGGCTCAAATCTCCACAAAAGCAGGCGAAGGAACCTCGATGGGCAACTTGCAGGGAAAGCATGCGGTGGTGTTTGGGGTGGCGAATAAGCGGTCGATTGCGTGGGCCATTACGCAGCGGCTGGCCGCTGCGGGCGCGAAGCTCGCGGTCACCTATCAGAACGAGCGGCTGGCGCAGGAATGCAAAGAGCTGATCGCGGAGCTGCCGGGCGCGGAAGCGTTCCAGTGCGACGTGTCGTTCGATGGGGAAATTGACCGGCTGTTTGCGGCACTGAAGGAGCGCTACGGCAAGCTGGATGCGCTGGTGCACAGCATCGCGTTTGCGCCGGCCGAGGAGCTGAAAGGCGCATTCGTGGACACTTCACGCGAAGGTTTCCGCGTCGCGCACGATGTGAGCGTGTATTCGCTGATTGCCCTGGCGCGCGCCGCCGCGCCGCTGATGAGCGACGGCGGCAGCATGGTCACACTCACTTACTACGGCTCGGAAAAAGTGGTGCCGCATTACAACGTGATGGGCGTGGCCAAAGCGGCGCTGGAGTGTTCGGTGCGCTATCTCGCGCACGACCTCGGCCCCAAGCGCGTGCGCGTCAACGCCATTTCCGCGGGGCCCATCAAGACGCTGGCCGCGCGCGGCATCTCCGGCTTGAGCGACATGCTGAAATCGCACGCCGAGCGCGCGCCGCTGAAACGCAATGTGGACGTGAACGAAGTGGCCGAGACGGCTGTTTTTCTGGCCAGCGACGGCGCCGCGGGCATCACCGGTGAGGTGATCTACGTGGATTGCGGCTACAACATCATGGGTTTCTAAAGGCGCTGGCCCCGTAACGAGCCGCCGGCCATCGAATCCTGATCCCCCGCGGCGCGATGTAAAACGTTTTGTTGTACGGTACAATGTGTAACGGCTACGGGGAATGGACACCAATCCGTAATGCCTGACTGTTTGTAGCACTGCTGCCCACCAGCCTGCAATCAGCCAAGTCACTCGACGCGAACGGATGCACAGGGGAAGCTCATGAGGAACCTGGAAGTGGTGCAGGCGTGGGGACGCATTCTCACCGGCCGCGCGCCCAGCATGTCCATCGAAATTACCAAGGAATGCCCGCTGCGCTGCCCGGGCTGCTACGCCTATGAGGACGCGCATTTGGGCGGCACGGTCACGTTGCGGCAACTCAGCGACTTTCGAGGTGACGCGCTGGTGGAGCGGGTGCTGGCGCTGGTGGAGCGCGAGCGACCGCTGCACCTTTCGATTGTGGGCGGCGACCCGCTGGTGCGTTTTCGCGAGTTGGAGTTGCTGCTGCCGGAATTGAGCCGGCGCGGAATTTACACACAGGTTGTGACCAGCGCGTTCCGGCCGATTCCGCGCGAATGGGCGGCGCTGCCGCGCCTGGGCATCGTGGTTTCCATTGACGGGCTGCAGCCGGAGCACGACGAGCGGCGCAAGCCGGCCACCTATGAACGCATCCTGAAAAATATTGTTGGCCATCACATCGTGGTGCACTGCACCATCACCGGGCAGTTGATGAAGCGCGCCGGCTATCGCGAAGAATTTCTGGCGTTCTGGTCCGGAGTCGAAGAAGTGCGCAAGATTTGGATCAGCCTGTTCACGCCGCAGCGCGGCGCCTGGTCGCCGGAATGCCTCA
>JBOGNS010000022.1:0-6515 GCA_050747305.1 Candidatus Acidiferrales bacterium
GCGCAGCGCTGCAGCGTTGAGCAATGCGCGATCGTAGAGATGAAGAATGAAGACAGGCGTATCGGGCGCGATCGCGTTGATCTCATCGAGCGTCGGCAGGCGCTTCTCGGCGAACTGATGCTCGGTGAAACCGCCGACGACGCGCACCCACTGCGGCGGTGGAGTACGCCCAACCTGGTCCTTGAGCATTCGCAGGGCGGTTGCGAGCGAGCGCACGCCGTCCCAACGCAATTCCATGTTGTAAGTCAGGCCGCCCCGGATGGGATGGGTGTGAGAATCATTCAGCCCGGGAATTACCGTTCTACGCCGGAGGTCAATCACCTGCGTGCCTGCCCCCCGAAGAGCCAGAATTTCTTTTTCATCACCGACGGCACGGAAGGCGCCATCGGCAATGGCCACCGAATTTGCGAACTTTCCCTTGCCGTCCAAAAGAGCAAACCGGCCATTGCTCAGAATCAGGTCCGCCCCGGCGGTCTTTTGCTGACCAAACGCGCTTTCTCCCAGAGCCGCAGCAATTCCAGCCGCTGTCGCGGCTTTCAAGAAATCTCGCCTAGTTTTTTCCATGGTTGTTTCTCCTCAGGTTCGTTTGGGGACCTGCAAAGGGGCGCAGCACATGGAGGGCGCCCCTTGGGCGGTGATCGCAGTCGCGCTTCTTACTTCTTTTGCTGTTTGATGACTTCTTGCGCCTTCTGATAGCTCTCGAACACCGCTGCGTAGTTGGGCGCCACGAGCATGTACAACTTGGCGAGTTCTGCGGCCTCCGGACGGTTCCACGTCCGATGGATTTCGCAGAGCACCGCATTGGCGCTGGTGGGGATGACGCCGGCTTGCGCAAAGCGCGCCAGCGTGGTTCTCGATACCATCTCACTCGGGTCGCCGGAAGCATCAATGACGGCGTACACTTTGAATCCCGCGGCTTTTGCATCCAGCGCGGGAAACATGACGCAGACGCTGGTCCACACGCCGGCCATGATCAAGGTCTTGCGGCCGGTGGCGCGAACCGTTTTGACGAAATCTTCGTTGTCCCAGGCGTTGACTTCGCCCTTGCGCGGCACGAAAACGGCATGCGGCGCATATTGGTGGATCTCCGGCATGAGCGGGCCATTCGGTCCGTTGGGTTCCGAGGCCGTGGTGATAACGGGAATCTTCAGCAGCGTCGCCAATTTAGCCAGCATGACGGTGTTGGCTCGCAACTCGGCCACGCTGATGTCTTTCACCGTTTGAAACAGCCCGGATTGGTGGTCGAGCAGCAAGATGACCGTATCGGCGGGATCGAGCAGGGCCTGGCCCCCACCCGAGCTTAGTATGTGCGCCCCTTTCTTCTCTTGCTGAGCCTGCTGGCCCATCGCAACCTGCTGCGGCCCGATGAGACCAATCACCAGCAAGGCGGCAAGAGCGCGTAAGGCCGGCGCAAGCGGTTGATTTCGTCTGCAACGGTTCCACTGCTTTCTCGTCATGATCATATTTCTTCTCCTTAGCGGTAAGTAACTTCTGAAGTTAATTTCCCGGGCTTTCGATCACTGTCACGAACCGCAATGACGTCGAAGTCGGGCCCTTCTGTTCACTCGAACTCTGGGAGAGGGGATTGGTCCGGGCGCAATCAGGGTTGACTGGGCTTTCGCCTTCGCATCCAGCCGTCGATGGAGAAGTCTCCTCCGCCACTGGCAACGAGAAACAGGAATACGAAGCAATAGAGCACGGCCAGCTCGCCTTGGTTGATGATGGGCCAGAAGCCTTGCGGCGCATGCACCATGAAATAGGCGGCTGCCATTTCTCCGGCCAGAATAAATGCGACCGGGCGCGTGAACAGGCCAGTCAGGATCAGCAAGCCGCCGAAAAACTCGAGTATCCCCGCCACGCCGAATTGCGAGGCCAGCGGGACAGCTTGGCCGCCGAGCGCACCAAACAATTTCTGCGCGCCATGCGGCATGAACAGGATTCCCACTACGATGCGCAACAGGTTCAGGGTGATGGCTTGCAGTTGGAGCCAGCGGGTGTCGGGCATGGGCACTCTCCTGGTGGGATTTGCAGGCTGACTTGAGTGTGAGCTTTTTTTTCGACGGACGCAAGCACGCTGGCCGAATGAATCGGCGCATGTGGGTGATCGCAGGGGCAGCGGCGGGAGCGCAGACTAGTCGGCGCCGAGGTGCAGGCGGCGTTCGGCTTGCACGAAGCGCTGCTCTTCTTCGGCGACAGGGCGCAGGAGCGACATAACAACGGCGATGGCGAAGGCCAGCGGAATGGTGACGATGCCGGGATTGCGCAGCGGGAACCACGCCTCGGCCTCGCCAAGAAGATCCACCTGGATGGTGGGCGAGAGCACAATCAAAATCACGCTGGAGAGCGTGCCGGTGACCATGCTGGCCACCGCGCCCGCGGTGGTGAGGCGCCGCCAGAAAATTGCCATCACCAGCGCGGGGAAGTTTGCACTGGCGGCGATGGCGAAGGCCAGTCCCACCATGTAGGCCACGTTTTGCCCGCGGAACGCGATGCCGAGCAGAACGGAAAGCGCGGCGAGGCAAATGGTGGCGATGCGCGCTACGCGGATTTGTTCGCGTTCGTCGGCGTGGCCGTTGCGCACCACGTTGACCCACAGGTCGTGCGAGAGCGTGGCGGCGCCGGAGAGCGTGAGTCCGGCGACGACCGCGAGGATAGTGGCAAAGGCCACGGCGGCGATGAAGCCGAGGAATGGCGTGCCGCCCACCGCTTCGGCCAGCAGCGGAGCGGCCATGTTGCCGCCGGCATCGACTCGCGTGATGGTTTCGCGCCCGATCATCACCATGGCGCCAAAGCCAAGCACGAAGGTGAGCAGATAGAAGGAACCGATGAAGACGGTGGCGTAGGCCACCGAGCTGCGCGCCGTCTTGGCGTTGGGCACGGTATAGAAGCGCATCAAGATGTGCGGCAGCCCGGCCGTGCCGAGCATCAGCGCCAAGCCGAGGGAGACGGCGTCAATCGGATCGGAGACCAGCCGCCCCGGCGCCAGCACCGCTTCGCCGTAACGGTTCGCGGCTTCAGCAAAGAGCGCCAGCGGATTGAAGTTGAACGGCAAAAGGACCATGCCCGCGAGCAGCACGGCGCCGCCCAGCAGCATCACCGCCTTGATGATTTGTACCCAGGTGGTGGCGATCATGCCGCCAAACAAAACGTAAGCCAGCATCACCATGCCGACGATGATCACCGCCATCTCGAAGGGCAGTCCAAACAGCATGCGGATCAGGTTGCCGGCGCCCACCATCTGCGCAATCAAATAGAAGGAAATCACCGCCAACGCGCCGATGGAAGCCGCGATGCGCACCGGCTTCTGGCTAAGCCGGAAGGCTACCACGTCGGCAAAGGTGAAGCGGCCGAGGTTGCGCAGCGGCTCGGCAATCAGGAACGTGACAATCGGCCAGCCGACCAGCCAGCCGATGGAATAAATCAGCCCGTCGAAGCCGGAGGTGGCCACCAGACCGGCGATGCCGAGAAAGCTGGCGGCGCTCATGTAGTCGCCGGCCAAGGCGAGGCCATTTTGTAGTGCGGTGACGCTGCGGCCCGCGGCGTAAAACTGCTCGGTGCTGCGCGTGCGCCGCGAAGCCCACACCGTCACGGCCAGCGACACGGCAATGAACAGCAGGAAGAAGATGACCGCGACGAGGTTGGGCTCGCCGAGCGAGGTGCTCATCGGCGCAGCCCATCGAGCAGCTCGTCATAGTGGCGGTTGGCCCAGCGCACGTAGGCCCACGTCAGAATCCAGGCGGTGACGATCACGAGCGCGCCAAGCAGAATGCCGAGGCTCAAGCCACGCGCTACCAGCACGCCGAGCAGACCCTTCCCGAAGGCCACCAGAAGGATGAAGCCGAAGTACACGGCCATCATGGCCGCAGTCAGGCTGGCGGCGATGCGCCAGCGTGCCGCGGAGACTTTTTCCACCGTGGTATGCCCGGGCTTCCTGCCTTCGGTCAT
Organism: Candidatus Acidiferrales bacterium; assembly: GCA_050747305.1. GTDB lineage: Bacteria > Acidobacteriota > Terriglobia > Acidiferrales > UBA7541 > JBOGNS01. Next base: position 3,946 of record JBOGNS010000022.1, read on the forward strand.
TGGCGCGGATTATACACGGTAACTTTCTGCGGCTTCGACGGTATTCACTTGTGACAGGCGGCTGGCTTGGCCGCCCTGACCGAATCACTGCTCAACGCGTCTAAGGGACTATGAAAAACATACTGAGCGACCTGCGATACGCGCTGCGCACGTTGCGGCGCAGCCCTTTGTTTGCCGGGGTGGCGATTCTTTCGCTCGCGCTGGGAATTGGCGCGAACACCGCTATTTTCACCTTGATTGACCAGATCGTGCTGCGCCGGCTGCCGGTGAACGACCCGGAGAGCCTGGTGATGCTGTACCAGCGCGGGTCGCACAACGGCAGCAATATGGGCAGCCGCATGCACTCCTACCCGATCTATCAGGACTACCAGCAGAAGGCTGAGCCGCTGGCGGAGGTGCTGTGCCGGCGACTGATTTCGACGTCGGTGAGCATGGATAACCAGACCGAGCGGGTGGATGCGGAAATGGTGTCGGGGAACTTCTTTACGATGCTGGGAGTGAAACCGGCGCTGGGGCGCGTGTTCAACTCGGAGGAAGACGACCGGGTCTATCAGGGCCATCCGGTGGTGGTGCTGAGCTACGACTACTGGGCCACGCGATTCGCGCGGAACCGCAACGTGATCGGCAAAAAGATTCTGGTGAACAACTACCCCATGACTATCATCGGTGTGTCCGCAGCGGGTTTTGCCGGGCTGGACCCGGCACAGTCGCCGCAGATTCGCGTGCCCATCCAGATGAAGCCGGTGATGGCGCCGGAATGGTCGTGGGTACACATGGACGACCGGCGCACGCGCTGGGTGCAAGTGTTTGCGCGGCTCAAGCCGGGCTACACGGCGGAGTCGGCGCAGGCGCCGATGCAGGGCTTGTTCCATCAAATCCGCGAGTATGAGGCGACGCTGCCGGCGGCGGCCAAGTGGTCGGCCTACTCGCGCGAGCAATTCCTGAGAGGGACGCTGCACGTGGAGAAAGCGGCCACCGGATACTCGAACCTGCGCAACGATTTCTCGAACGCGCTGATTGTACTGATGTGCATGGTAGGACTGGTGCTGCTGATTGCCTGCGCCAACGTGGCCAATCTTCTGATCGCGCGCGCGTTTGCGCGGCAGAAGGAAATTTCGGTGCGGCTGTCGCTGGGCGCCTCGCGCGGGCAGTTGGTGCGGCAGTTGCTCGTGGAAAGCATGGTGCTATCGGCGGGCGGGGGCGTAGCGGGCGTCTTGCTGGCATTCGCGATGACGCGCGGCTTGCTGGCCCTGGTGCCGGTGGAGGGGAATCCGCTGCTAATTCGACCGGAGCCGGATGCGCGGATTTTGCTGTTCACGCTGGGCGTGACATTGCTTACCGGCGTGGTGTTTGGCTTGTTACCGGCGCTGCGCGCCACGCGTCCTGATCCGTGGACCACGCTGAAGGATACGATTGGGTCGGTGGCGGGCAGCGGCGGGTCGCTGTTCCTGCGCAAAGGCTTGATCGCCGCGCAGGTAGCGTTGAGCTTTTTGCTGCTGTTTGGCGCGGGGCTTTTCGTGCGCAGCCTGCAAAACCTGAAGGCTACGGACACCGGCTTCCACGAGATGAATAATCTGGTCACGTTTCAGTTGTCGCCGGCGTTGAGCGGCTACGACGCGCCGCGCGTGGTGCAGCTCTACCGCGACCTTCTCGAGAACCTCCGCGCCGTGCCGGGCGTGAAGTCCGCCGGTTTGGCGGGAGTGCCGGTGCTGCACGGGTGGGAGTGGGATAGCACCACGTCGGTGGAGGGCCATCAGACCAAAGACGGAGAAGACATGCAGGCGTTCATGAACGCGCTCTCGCCCGGCTACTTTCAGACCATGGGAATCCCGCTGCTGGAGGGCCGCGACTTCGACGCGCGCGACATCAAAGAAGACTCAAAGGTGGCCATCGTCAACCAGCGCTTTGCGCGCCACTTTTTTGGCGAGAAAAGCGCGGTCGGACGGCACCTAGGACGAGGCGGCGGGCCGGATGTGAAACTCGATGTGGAGATTATCGGCGTAGTTGCAGACAGCTTGTATGAAGGCCCGCGCGAAGGCGTGCGCCGGCAAGTGTTCGTTCCGGCTTGGGGCAAGAATTCCGCGGCGTTTTACGTGCGGACGGCGATGGGTTCCAGCGCGACCTACGCGGCGGTGCGCAACGAAGTGCGCAAGCTGGATGCGGCCATGCCGGTCTATGAGTTGAAGACGCTGGAGGGGCAGCTCGATGAAACGCTCTTGACGGAACGGCTGATCGCGCTGCTCTCCGCCGGCTTCGGGTTTCTCGCCACGGGGCTGGCGGCCATCGGACTTTACGGCGTGATGGCATTCGTGGTCACGCGGCGCACCAAAGAGCTGGGGGTGCGGCTGGCGCTGGGTGCGCAACGCAGCAGCGTGATCTGGCTGGTGATGAAGGAAGTTTTGCTGCTGCTGGTGATCGGGCTGGCCGTGGGCGTGCCGTCAGCAATGGGGCTGGGCCGCTATGTTTCCAGCCAGCTTTACGGCGTGCAGAGCGGCGACCCATGGATCGCCGGTACTACAGTGATGGTGCTTGCCGTGGTGGCTGCCGCAGCCGGCATGATCCCAGCGCAC
>JBOGNS010000023.1:0-3009 GCA_050747305.1 Candidatus Acidiferrales bacterium
AAAGCTCGGGATTTGCGGCAGGGGAGTCCAAGATATGCGGCAGCATCGCCGGCTGCAACAATTACAGTTTCGTAGTTGGCATGTGATCGGCTGACTACGCAATCACCGTCGAAAAGAAGATCGTTCGAGCTAACTTCAGAAGGTGTGGAAACGAGAAGAAGGCGATGACACCTTTCGAGTGAGAGCAATCACTCACGGGCCGAATGCCCGCACGAAAGGAGCCACCGCCATGTCCAGAAAGATCAAGGAGAACGCCGTTCAGTCAAGTCCGGTGTGGGAGACACTGGAGCCGTACGTACGCGGGTGTGTGCGCGAGGTGATCCAGGTGTTGCTCGAGCAGGAAGTCACGGAGTTTTTGGGCCGTGTGAAATCGGAGCGTCGAGATCCGGATGATGCCGTGGTGTACCGCAACGGGTACGGCAAGCCGAGAAAACTGGGCATGATGGGCGGCACGATCACGGTGCAGCGTCCGCGGGTGCGCGGACTGGACGAGCGGTTTGAGAGCCAGCTGTTGCCGCTTTTTAGGAGGCAGTCGAAGGAAGTCAGCGGAATGCTGCCGGAGCTCTACCTGCACGGGTTGGCGCTGGGAGATTTCGAGCTGGCGCTGCGCGGACTGCTGGGGAAAGGCGCCGCGCTGTCGGCGGCGTCGATGGTGCGGGCCAAGGGGCAGTGGCAGGCGTCGTACGAGGACTGGCGGCAGCGGGATTTGAGCGCGCTGGAGGTGGTCTATGGCTGGGCCGACGGTTTGTATGTGAAGGCCGGTCTGGAAGCGGGCAAAGCCGCGCTGCTGGTGGTGGTCGTGGCTACGAGTGATGGCAAGAAGCACATCGTGGCCGTGGAGAGTGGGGAACGCGAGTCGGCCGAGTCGTGGAGCCGCGTGCTACGCGACCTGAAAGCGCGCGGACTGAACGCGCCGCGCCTCTTGCTGGCCGATGGCAATCTGGGGATCTGGGGTGCTCTGGCCAGCCTCTGGCCCGCGTGCGCGGAGCAACGCTGCTGGAATCACAAGCTGGTGAATGTGCTCGACCAGGTGCCGAAGAAGAAGCAGCCCGCGGTGAAGGCCTGGCTGAGCAAAATCATGTACGCCGAGACGCGGGAGGAAGCCGAGCGGTTGCGCAGGCAGTGTGTGGCCCAGTATCGCAAGCTGTTCCCGAAAGCGATGGAGACGCTGGAGCGGGACTGGGACCGGATGGTCACGTACTACGACTTCCCGAAGGAGCACTGGAAGCACCTGCGCACAACCAACATCATCGAGTCCCCGTTCGCGGCGGTTCGACTCCGCACGACAGCGGCCAAACGCTTCAAGCGAGTCGAGAACGCATGTGCACTCATCTGGAAGCTGTTGTGTGTGGCTGAAAAGACATTCCGCCGGCTCAACGCACCGGAGCTGTTGAAGGATGTTGCAAACGGAGTGAAGTACGTAAACGGAGTTGCCGTGCACTCGAAACGGAAGGTCGCCTGAGACTCGTTTACACACCTATTGACATGAGCTCAGCGATTAGGCGTATTTGGTACACCGACAGTGCTTGTAAACGATGAGCTGTATTTTGGCTCGATTCCGGGTCTTGACTGATGTTATCATCGAGCGGCACCTCGGGGCATCATCTCGTTACCGGGACATGCCCTCAAAAGAGAGAGCCGGCATATGGCCAAATCTTCCTCTACCGATGAGAATCACCTGCATCTCCGCTGACGCATGCACGACGGGCTTTCGTACGTAGGGCGCTCCGGCGTCGCGGTATTGATTGCAATGGCGGGCGCCTGCGAGACTGATTCCCGGCGTGGGGAAGAGGCTGGCGGGCGGCGGCCAACAGGTATTCAACACCTGACAGTCGAGCATGCGATCTTTGATGTTGCAGGAACTGCCCCCGATAGTTCTTTGTTGTTCGAGGACGTGGTGGCTGCGACTCGCCTATCCAGTGGCGTGATCGCGCTTGCGGATCGGAGCGCCGTCCGCTTTCTGGATCCTGCGCTTGGCACTGCTCGCACCTTGACGCGCCGCGGCCGTGGACCGGGTGAAGTCCAAGCCGTTGGCTGGTTGGGCCAATGCGGAAGGGACTCGGTGTTCGCCCGGGATCGGAGCCAAGAACGAGTGTTGGTGCTGGATAGCGCAGGACGGATCTCGAGGGAATATCGGCTGAGGATGAACATTGCGACGGTTAGTTGTTCGCGTATGGGAGTTTTTGCCGTCCTGGAAATGCCTTCAGATATGAGGATACCAGGGCCAGGCGGGCAGCCTGTTCACTACAGATCTGACCTAGCCCTATTGAACTCCGACGGAGAGATCCTGAAACCAATCGGGCGCGTGCCTTACGGAGACCTCCTGCCCTTGGGGAAGGCGACGCAGCTGGCGACCGGCGATGAGTTTGTATACGTCGGCACGGCCGATTCCGCATTTGTCGATGCCTACAGAGTGGACGGCACCCCCGCGGGCACTTTCCCGATTGGTTTGGCCGGTCGCCGGACTACACAACGCAACCAAGACGCGGTGATTGAGACAGCGGTGTCGGCGCTCATTGCGGAGGAGCGCGAGGCGGCGAGAGCGATGCTACGCAGCATGCCGATGCCTGAGCAGCTCCCGCCGTACTACGGTCTTTTCGCCGATATCCTCGGCAATCTCTGGGCGGTCACTTCGTTACCTGGTGACTCTACGACCTCGCTCATGGCCATCGATGGTAAGGGGCGGCGCATCGGTGAGATCCGGATGCCCCTGGAACTGAGGGTTTTTGAAATCGGCGAAGACTATATTTTAGGCGGATACCAGGCGGCTGATGGAGAGCCACAACGTTGAGCCGCGGCGCGCATTGGCCCGTTCCTAGCCACGCCCACCAACGTCGCATGTTCGCGGAGCCCGCATTCGCTCCGTGACGGGCGCGGGACTCAACCTCGACATGTTCAAACGGAAGCACATTTTCTATGGAAGCTGGCTCTTCGCGCTGGCGATGTACGCCGTCTATGCCGCTACGAACCCCCGATGCCAACTGCAGGCCGGACGTTCCTCCTCCCGGA
>JBOGNS010000024.1:0-4580 GCA_050747305.1 Candidatus Acidiferrales bacterium
GCCATCTCTCTGGCGCTGGAGAACAACCTCGACATCATCGTCGAGCGCTATACCCCGTGGATTGCCGAAGCGGGCGTGCTGCGCGCCAAAGCCGGCCTGGGCACCGCCTCCGGCGGCTTCGACCCACAGCTCAGTTCCACCTTTGGCTGGTTCCGAGGATCGCAACCCGTGCTGAACCCCTTCTTGGCCGGCACCGGCGTCCTACAGCAACTGGCGCTCACCAACTACCGCACCGACGCCAATTTCGGCTACACGCAAGGCTTCCCCACCGGCACCGCCTTCAACATCAGCTTCAACAACAGCCGTCAGTCCACCACCTCCGCCAGTCAATTGTTCAATCCTGCCGTGCAGTCCTCCGTCGCCTTCGCGTTCCAGCAGCCGCTGCTCAACGGGCTGGGCTTTGTCTCCAACAAGCGCTTCTTGCGCCTGGCGCGCAACACCAAGCGCATCTCCGATCTCGGCTTCAACAACCAGATCATCCTCACCGTTTCCGCGGTGCAAAACCTGTATTGGAACCTGGTCTTCGCGCGCGAAGACGTGAAAGTGAAGCAGCGCTCCGTCGAGCTGGCGCAGCGCCTGCTCAACGACAACAAGCGCCAAGTCGAAATCGGCACCCTCGCGCCCATCGAAGTCGTCCGCGCCGAAGCCGAAGTCGCCCGCACCGGCCAGGAACTCATCGTCGCGCAAACCTTCCTGCTCCAGCAGCAAACCCTGCTGAAGAACGCCATCACCAAAGACCCGTTGCAGGACGACCTGGCCACCATCGAAATCATTCCCTCCGACGTCATCTCCAAGCCCCCCGATTTCCAAGTGGCCCCGCTGGTGGAAGCCGTGAAAGAGGCGTGGACCAGCCGCCCCGACGTGCGCCAGGCACAAATTGACCTTGAAAGCCGCGAGATCACCCGCAAGGCCACCCGCAACGAAATGCTGCCCACGCTCACCCTCTCCGGCCAATACGGCGGTCAAGGCCTCGCCGGCAATTCCGTTGTCACCACCACCAACCCGCTGGGCACCTTCACCGCCGACCCCAACAGTTCGCTGGTGGACTCCGCCGGCAACCCCGTGCTGGTAGGCGGCGCGCCCGTTTTCGTCGGTTCGCCGAATTTTGCTTCCACTTCCGTCCTGCTCCCCGCCGGGCTGAACGACGCCTGGAGTCGCCTGTTCAATTTCGAGTTCCCCAACTACAGCGTGCGCCTCGATCTCACCATCCCGATTCGCAACCGCGCCGCGCAGGCCGATAACGCGCAAGCCCTGCTCCAAGAGCGCCAGTCCGAAGCGCGCCTGCGTCAATTGCAGAACAACATCGTGGTCGAAGTGCGCAACGCGCAAATCGCCCTCGAGCAGAGCCGCGCCCGCGTCGAAGCCGCGCAAAAATCCCGCGAATTGCAAGAACGCACCCTCGACGCCGAACAAAAGAAATATCAGCTCGGCGCTTCCAGCATCTTTTTCGTCATTCAGGCCCAGCGCGACCTCGCGCAAGCCGAAAGCGCCGAAGTCCGCGCCCTCGCCGACCTCATGGTCGCCAAGGTCGAGTACGACCGCGCCCTCGGCCGCACCCTGCAAGTCAACAACATCCAAATCGCCGACGCGCAGGGCAAAGGCAAAGGCCGCACCCCCAACATCCCCGGCAGCATCGTCGGCCAGCTCTCCAACCGCACCGGCGCCACCGCCACCCGCGCCAAGTACTAGCGCCTAGCGCCCAACGTAGGGGCAGCCCCCGTGGCTGCCCCACTGCCCTCAGCCCACCGCGGCTTGCCCACCGCCCACCGCGGCCGCCCCCACTCGCACCAGACCCAAGTAGCCGCCCTGCGCCGCAGAATCCGCCCCGCACCCTTCGGAGTGCGGCGGCTTACCGCCGTTCTTCCCCCGCAAATCTCGCTTCGCGGCTCTGCATCGTGTTCCTCGCCGGCTTGTAGCTTTTAGGTAATCAGTGGTCTAATCTAGCCCTCGTCATGGCTCGTCTCTTGATAGCCGCGTGCCTGGGAATCGTAGCCACCGCGCCTCACGCGCACCCCCAGCAATTGACGGAGGCGCAAAAACAGGCCGCCGCACAAGCCATAACGATTCTTGACGAAGCTGCGGCAGCAATATCTGAAATCGAAGACTTGGATTCGCGCATGTCGGCAATCAGGATGACGGTTCCCGCATACGCACGTGCGGGCCGCCCGGAGCATGGTCGAGAACTGCTCCATCGGTTCTGGAAAGCGTTGCGCTCAGACGAATCCGTGCCGGCGAGGAAGCGCGACAGCGCCGTGATGGAAGCCGCGATGCACTTTACGAATCTCGGCGCGCCGGCGGACGCGGCTGAGATTGCCGCCGAAGTCGCGGATCCCAGCTACCGCTTCGCCGCGCTCTCGACCGCCGCCGGCGGGTATGCACGCCTCGGACAGTCCGCGAAGGCGCTGGAAATCGCCGCATCTGTGGCGGAACCCTGGCGCGATGGCGCTTACGAGAGAGTTGCTTATGCCTGTATTGGTCACCGCGACTTCGCTTGCGCCTCGGCAGCGGTGGAAACGGTCGGCGATCCCTCGCTGAAGGCTCGGCTGCTGACGCGGCTGGCTGGCGCTCGGGCGCGTCAGGGTTCGGCCGATCGCGCCGCTGAAGCCGTCACGAAAGCTCGCGACATTGCAGGCGAGTTGCCGGATTCCGGTCACGCGACGGCGGGAAGCAGCTACGCGAGGTGCCTTCCGGCAGCCCATCAAACTCCGCGAGACTCCGCCCTTCGTGACGTGGCGGAAACCCAGTTGGGCTTGGATGATTTTCAGGGCGCCCGCGAAAGTCTCAAAGGAATCGGCGATCCCGAAGTGCGGGAGAACGTTCTGGTGAGTATGGCCGCGAAGGCCGCCCGGAAAAAAGATTTTACCCTTGCTTTCTCGCTGGCAGGTGAGATACGCCGCCCAGAATGCCGATCGGAAGCGCTCTCTTTGATTGCTCTTTATCAGTACCGCTCTGGTGATGCGGCCGGCGCGCGAGTGACCATCGACCGCATTCCGGCAGTATCCGAGCGCGTCTACGGGCTTCTAAACATCGCCGGATCACAATGGGCCCGCGACCGTGAGGCCGTCGCTACCACGTTGGCGTTTGCTTCTGAAATCGCGCTCCAGGTGCCCGACGAGACAGAACGCTTAGCCCTCCTCCTCGAAGTCGCGCGTCGGCAAATGCGCGCCGGCTCGCGTGAGCAAGCTCTCTCGACTCTGCGCTCGGCGCAAAGCCTAGCCGTCTCCTTGCCACCGCAACCGCAGAATCGTGGGATGAGGAACTGGAACGGCCTCCTGCTTACCCTCTGCGAATTGCTCGCGGAAACTGGAGACCTGCCGGCAGCCGCCGAAATTGCGCGGCGCACGCAATCGGAGAGAAGTTCAGGGGCAAGAATCGCGCGCGGCGCCACACGCGGCGGACAAGGCGATGCCGCCCGCTCTTGGGCTGCATCGCTCCCTACACCCGGCGAACGTACGGCCGCCCTCGTTGGTATCGCGGTGGGAATTCTCGACCGTGCCGGCATTGGCCGCACGCGGAGCGAGTCGCTCTGGTAATCTCAAGCCGGCTTCATCTTGCTGCTGCCACCACCCGGCGCTAGAATGGAATTTCCGCAGCAGCTCAGGGGGTGGGAGCCGCGCTATCACCGAACGCTCCGCCTTGGCTTCGATCAGCGCCACCGCCACCGGCTGCGCGTCCCGGTTCACTTTCACCCGCAGCGTGTAATCCACCCGGCCCCGCGCCCGCCGCCGCGGCTTGCCGGCCACCATCTCAATGGCACCGGCAGTCTCCTCCCTGCGGATGAGGTCCTCCGTCCATCCGCAGGCGTGCAGCGACGGATCAATCAGCTTTGCGCGTGTATCCGCTTCCCCGAAAGTCATCTGTCCCCGTAGTGCGCCCATTCTATTCCTACTCCGTTATCTTCCGCCACGAAAAAGCACCAATGTAGCGCCGGCCTTCAGGCGGGCACGCTTTCACCTTCAACCTTTCAACCTTCCACCTTTCAACGTCCGTCGCTTCCCACCTTCAACCTTCGACCCTTCGACCCTCAACCAAAATAACCCTTGACAAGCGAAAATCTATTAGCTAATATACGGCGGTATGTAATTCATGGCAGAGCCAGGTAGCACAGGCTTTCCAGCCTGTGCACGCCACCGGAGGCGCGCCGCCCCAGCCTGGCGAGGAAGCTCCCGACGTGTGGTGGGCTCTCGACCGTCATCTGTAAGCTGTGGACTGTCAACTGTGGACTGTGAGCTGTAGGCTGTGAACTGTCGACTGTGGGCTGTGAGCCGTAAGCTGTGGACTGTCAACTGTGGACTGTGAGCTGTCGACTGTGAACTGTCGACTGTGGACTGTAGCTGTAAGCTGTGGACTGTCGACTGTGGACTGTGAGCAAAAATCGGCGGATTTCCCAGCAAATCGTGCATGTCGCGCCCGTAAGTCCCAATTCACGACCGTCGTGCACTCTTCATCTAAGCTAAGTCCTTATTCACGACCGTCATGCATGTGCGACCCAGGGGGGGTGGGGGTACCCTGCCGGGTGGTACAGACCGGGCGGATGCCTGACAGATTAGACCGGGAGGATTCGTGAGACTGCTATGATC
>JBOGNS010000025.1:0-2206 GCA_050747305.1 Candidatus Acidiferrales bacterium
CGCGGCGGCAACGAAAGCGAGAAGCACAGTCGCTACGTCACTTGGTGTAACTTTCCATGAAGATGCCATCGGCGGCCTTCCACACTGCACCCGCCGACGTGTGCAGATATCGCTTCATCAGCGGAATCAGCGCGTCCGCCACCTCGCGGATCAGGTCGATCTGCTGCGCGGACTGGCGATGTTCCTCGGCCTTCTTCGCATCCGGAGGATTTTCGCCGTCGCCTTTCATTGCCGCATCCGCTTTGTCCAGCAACTCCTGCTTTTGCTTGGCAAACTGCTTTTGCATTTGCTGCTGCGCCTTTTCCCAGGGGTAGGTGGAGTAGTCGGCATAAGAGATACCGCTCAAGTCGGCGCGCATCGTTTTGCGGGCGCTCTGAAAGCCGGGATGGGCGGCCATCGACCCTGCCGGCGCGGGCATGCCGCTGGCGGCGCGCGCAAGCACACCGCTCAATTGCTCCTTTGAAGTGGCGACGATAAGCAATTTAGGCGCTACGGCAACATAGAAAGGCTGGACGGCCTTCGGCTTGTCGCCGTCTTCGGCTGCGGCTGGCGGCGACATCGTCAGCACCGTGGCGCCGCCCAACTGTTCCTCGCCGCTGATCCGCTTCCCCAGCAGAGTGCGCAAGAGTCCCAGCACCGGCTGGCCATCGGTCACCGGCAGCATGACGATGTCCGGCAGCACCTCCGCAAGTTGCGCCTCGCCGGTGGTGACGGTGCCGATCTCGCCACGAAAGAGTCCCAGCAGGTGGGTGAGCGACATTCCAGTCTGCATCGCCACCAGGCCATCCAGCATGTCGGCCATGGCCGCTTGCTCCGGAGGCAGGCCGGCCTTCACTGCGCGAAGCAGCGTGCCATAGAGCGCCCCCAAATCCATGCGGAAGGCGCTATAGGTGCCCGAAGCAGGCGCGGCAGCGAGCGTCTCGAATGTGGCGTTACCTCCACCCATCAGATCGAACAGGCTGCCGGGCAGCGTGTCGCCAAAGACGGCCCCGCGCATCAGCATGCGGTCGGCGGTAAGTCCCGCCGAGAGCGACATGCCCTTCAGGCGTTCCAGGTGCAACTCGCGCAGCATGGCGCCGGCGTCGAATTTCTCGTTGGGCGGGATGGGGAGTTGGCTCATATCCGGGATGTTTAGGAACAGCTCCAGCAGCGTGCCCTCGGCGCGGAAACGCTGCGCGTCTTGAAACACTTTTTGGATGGCCAGTGAATCGGTCGCCGACCCGCCATCGAGTGTGCGCGTGATGAGAGATTCAATGACGGCCTGCATGTCCGAATACAATTCATAGTTGCCGACAGCGGCGGTATAGCTGGTCTCGATCTTAGGCTCCGGCTTAGTTTCTGCCTCTTGCCCCTCGGCTTGCTCTGCGTTGCTGGGATCACCGGGTTTCGCCTCTGTTTGCTCGGGCAGCGTCGTGGTGACCGTCTTGGTCACTTCCACACCACGGAAGGTGTACTGGGACTTCTCGATCTTTTTTCCCGTGCTTCGGTTCTCGTTGAATCGCTGTTCCAGCCGCGCGAGGATGTCTGCCTTGCCGGTCTTGTCGTAGATGCCGAAAAAGCCGGCCGTCTTCGAGGTCTTTCCCGCGGCGCCGGGAGGGAACGGATTTCCGGCGACGCCAAAAATCACCGGATTCTCGGCCAGCGACAGCGCCGCCTCGAAGTCCTCTTTCGTGAAACCCGACGACTTGCTGCCTTTGGCGGCCTCCTCCTTGGCGACTTCGTCGAGCAGCTTCTCGGCGATGCGCGTGCGCGAGGATTGAAAGGCCGGGTCGTCCCAAATGCGCAGAATGGGATTCGTGGCGCGAACTTTGCTCACCGAGCCGAGGCCGTGCCACGTGAAGAGCACCCAGGTATCCGACGGCAGCCGATTCACGGGAGGCGCCTGCGGCGGGGCGGCGGGCGCCTTCTGCGCCAGCACCGGAACCGCCGCCAGCAACACTGCGCAGACCAGACGAGCGAGATTCTTCAAGGAATCCTCCTTAGCGACAGCGAAGTATTTTACTTCAGTGCATCGGCCATCGAAATCCGATGCAAGCAACGCCGCGCCAAAGAGTAAGCGGGCACGCTCACGGAAACGGGAGCACAGAAATGAAGAACCCCTGCCGGATCGGCAGGGGTCCGGGGTTGAGCCTGGAAGGAACAACAGCGCCTACTGCCGCGCGATTTCCTTTGGGGCGGAGAGGTAGCCCACCGCGCGGTCCTTCTG
>JBOGNS010000026.1:0-13938 GCA_050747305.1 Candidatus Acidiferrales bacterium
CGAATCAGATTCCTTTTAGCACGACGCACGGCACGATCAGCGGCACGGTGTTCTTCTCGGATGGCATAACACATTTGCAGGGCATCAATGTGATTGCGCGGGAAGTCGGCAATCCGCGGCGCAACGCGGTCTCGGTTGTTTCCGGCTATCTTTTCACGGGCAACAACGGATTCGGCACGGCGTTCCTGGATCCGACGGGTACAGTTCCATTGAATGCGGGCAGCCTGGGTTCCCGTGATACTACACGAATCGGAACCTTCACTATCCCGGTCCCTGCGGGTGTTTCCTACAACATCGAAGTGGAAAACGTGAACGTGGCGCTGGTTCAGTTCGTTGGGGGATCGGGCGTCGGCCCGTTGGGGAATGATGCGGGTGAGATTTTTCCGCTGCCGGGCACGGCGCCGGTCCCCATCAATGGGGTGGGTCCGATTGTCGCGAATTCCGACTCCGGGGGAAACAACTTCATTTTCATAGGAACGGCCCCCCGTTTTGACGCCATTGACGCGGTTACACCTGACGATACCATCGCTACGGCTACGCCAATCACCAATGGCAGCCCTGCGGTGACGGGAAGGACTATCAGTCCGTGGGGCGTGGCTACCCCCGACGTTGATGTGTACGCCTTTACCGTGGCCCCTGGAGGTACAGTCACTTTTCAGGTTGCCGCGCGGGCTCTTGCGGGCGGATCGGCATTGGACCCGGCGATCGAGGTGGTGGACAACGCTGGTACGCGCCAACTCACTTGCGACAGCGCCTTTAACATACCTAACTCGGGCCAGCCACCCGTTTTCGATGGGTACGACGGTGTGTTCGACGATGGCTGCGTGAACGACGACATCAACCCCTCAGTGAACCTAGATTCGCAGCTGTTGTTCCAATCCGCTGGCGGAGGGACATTCTATCTGCGCGTTTTTGACGTGCGCGGCGACGCGCGGCCAGACATGGACTACGACCTCACGGTGAGTGGGGCGGGGCAGGCGCCGCCACCGGCGGGGTGTACGAAGGATTTTGATGGCGGTGGGGCGGGCGTCAGTTGGGCGGATGGGGCGAACTGGAACCCCGATGGGGTGCCTGGGGCGAGCGATGACGTGTGCATCGGCGCCGCGTTCATCGTGAACTATGACGCGGGCAACACGACCATCAACAGCTTGACGGTTGCCACTGGCGGCACGCTGAATATGACGGCGGGCAATTTGGCCATCACGTCGAACGCCAGCGTCAGCGGCACACTCAACGCCTCGAGTGGCATCATTTCGGCTCCGGACTTCACCATTGGCACGCTGATGATGAACAGCGGCACGGTGAACTTCAATTCCGGCGCTTCCAGCGTTGCGTCTCTGACGTTCAGCAGCGGCGATCTGAACGTGCCGGGCGGCACGGTGAGCTTGCCGACGTACACGCAGAATGGCGGCGCGCTGCGGTTGAATGGCGGCTCCGTCACGGTTGCGGGCACGCTCAACCTTGCCGGCGGCAGCATCGTCGGGGGCACGCCGGGCACGCTTACCGCGAACGTCAATCAAACTGGCGGCACGATCGGGGCTGGATTTTCAGCGGGCGTTCTGAATGTTACCGGCGATTTGACACAGGTAGCGCCGGGGGTGGTTCGGTTTGAAATCGGCGGGACGGCAGCCGGCACCGAATACGACCAAGTGAACATCTCCGGAACGGCAACGACAAACGGCACCATCGATATCGTCCTGATCAATTCGTTTACTCCGAGTCTCGGCGACACTTTCATGCTGGCGACCACGGGCGGCGCCGGCACCGGCAGCCCCAGCGTCAATTTTCCGCCCTTGCCTGCCGGCCTGGTCTGGGTGGACATTGGCACCCCGACCGCGTTCATCTTGCAGGTTCAGGCTTCCACCTGCGCGGGCGCCGTCCAGTATGATGGCGGCCCCAGCGGCACCAGCCCAACATTTGACCTGGACGAGAACTGGGCGGGCGATGTATTCCCCGCCAACCAGGATGCGTGTATCGACGTGCCGATTGCGGTCACATATGGCGGCGTTGGCCTGCCGGTGGCAGCGCTGGACTCGCTCACCGTGACGGATAACGCCGGTGTGTTCACCCAGTCCGGGGGCATGCTGAGCTTAGCCAATTCCTCGACGATTGGAAGCAGCGGCTTCACGCAAAGCGGTGGCACGCTGGACGGCGCCGACGTGACGATCACTGGGCTGTTCGACTGGAGCGGCGGCACGCAGAGTGGCACGGGCATGACCGTGGCTAACGGCGGCATAGTCATCAGCGGCTCGGGAGTGAAGGGCCTCAACGCTCGCACGCTCGTGAATAACGCGATGGCGTCGTGGTCGGGCACGGGCAGCCTGAGTGTCAGCAACAACGCCACGCTGAACAGCGCCGGCACATTCGAGATTCAAACCGATGCCGATGTGCTGGGGTTGGGCACCTTCAATAACACCGGGGCGCTCACGAAGACCTCTGGCTTAGGCGTTGCCGAAACCATTATCGGTCTCACCTTCAACAGCAGCGGCACGGTGGATGTGATGGCGGGCCGGCTCAGTTTGAGCGGCGGCGGCACATCCACGGGTAGCTTCAACGTGGCCGGGGTAGCTTCGCTGCTGTTCAGCGGAGGTGCGCACCACCTGAACTCGGGCGCCACGGTGAGCGGCGCGGGCACTACCAGCGTCAGCGGGGTAACCACGGTGAACGTCAACGCTGGAGCGAACATCACCACGCCGGTGGCCATCGCCAGCGGGGTACTGAATATCACCCCCAACCACACCCTGCCATCACTGAACCTGAGCGGGGGCACGCTGGTGAGTACCGGCGACGTGACGGTGACAGGGGCAACCGCGTGGTCCGGCGGTACGATCAGCGGGGTCAGCGCATTCAACCCCGATGGCGGGCTGACCATCAGCGGCAGCGCCAACCTGACGAATGGCCGCACGTTGAACAACAACAAGACGACGGTGCTGACGGGGACGGGAACGCTAACCACCGGCGGCGGGCTGGGGGCCACCGTCACCAACAACGCCGGGGCTACCTTCGAAATTCAAAGCGATGGCGCGTTCCTCGGCGGCTTCGCCGGCGTGAACGTGTTCAACAATGCCGGGACACTGACCAAGTCGGCCGGCGGGGGCACGTCCACAGCCAATGGTGCGTTCAACAACCTGAGCACGGGCGCGGTGAACGCCGACACCGGCACGCTGAATCTGGCCGCTGGCGGCACGTCCACCGGCGCGTTCAACGTGGCCGCAACGCTACAATTCAGCGGGGGCACCCACCAGATGAATTCCGGCGCCACGGTGAGCGGCGCGGGCACCACCATCTTCAGCGGCGCGGCCACAGTGAATTTCAATGCCGGGTCGAACATCACCACGCCTGTCACCATCATCGGCGGGACGGTGAACGTGACGCCCGACGTCACGCTGCCCTCGCTGAACCAGAGCGGCGGCACACTGACGGGCAGCGGCAACGTGACGGTGACCGGAGCCACAGCGTGGTCCGGTGGCACAGTCAGCGGCGCCGGCGCGTTCAACCCGGATGGCGGGCTGACGATCAGCGGCGGCGTGAGCCTGCGGGATGGGCGCACGCTGAACAACAATGGCACTACGGTGCTGACCGCAACGCTGAACACCGGGGGTACGCCCGGCGCGACGATCAACAACAACGGCACATTTGACATTCAGGCCGACTTCGGTTTCCTGGGCGGCTTCGGCGGCACGAATATCTTCAACAACGCAGGGACGCTGACCAAGTTGGCAGGCGCGGGCGTTGCCACAGCCGCCGGCGCCTTTAACAACACCGGCATCGTCAACGCCGACAGCGGCGTGGTGAATCTGGCCGGCGGCGGCACTTCCAACGGCGCGTTCAATGTTGCGGGAAGACTGCAATTCAGCGGCGGCACGCACGACCTGTCCTCCGGGGCGACAGTGAGCGGTACGGGTATCACCGGCTTCAGCGGGGGTCAGGCGAACTTTGCCGCGGGGTCGAACATCACGACGGCTGCCGAAATCATGGGCGGCGTCGCCAACGTCGCACCCAACGTCACGCTGCCTTCGCTTAGCCAGACCTCAGGCACTTTGATGGGGACTGGTGCGGTGACGGTCACCGGCTCCACGGCTTGGGCGGGCGGCATAATCAGAGGCCCGGGCGCATTCAACCCGGATGGCGGGCTGATCATCAGCGGCAGCGTGGAGCTGCGAGACGGGCGCACGCTGAACAACAACGCGAGTGCGTTGCTGCTGGGGACACTCACTACCGGGGGCACGCCCGGCGCGACGATCAACAACAACAGCACGGGAACGTTTGATATTCAGGCCGACGTGATTTTCCTGGGCGGCTTCGGCGGCACGAATACTTTCAACAATAGCGGGACGCTGACCAAGTCGGCAGGCGCGGGCACAGCCACGGCTAACGGCGATGTCAACAACACGGGAACGGTGACCGCCATCAGCGGCACGCTGGCCTTCAACGGCACGTTCACGCAAACCAGCGGTATGACGCGCTTGAACGGCGGCAGCATCTCCACCACCGGAACCCTGCTCTTTAGCGCCGGCATACTCGACTCGGTGGGCAGCAGCACGATCACCGGCAATGTGAACAATGCGGGCGCGACGGTGCGGCCGGGGATGAGCCCGGGCCTGCTGACGATTACCGGAACGTACACGCAGGGCGCATTGGGAGTGCTGGATATCGAGCTGGGCGGCACAAGCGCGGGCGAGTTCGATGTGCTGGCGATTGGCGGCGCAGCCACACTCGGCGGTACGCTCAACGTGCTTTCCTCTCCGCCGGGCGGCTTCACGCCGATGAGCGGCGACAGCTTCCAGATCATGACCTACGCCTCGAACGCGGGGCTGACCGACTTCGCGGTAAAGAACGGCTTGGACATCAGCACGCCGCCGCTGACAGCCACGCCGCAAGCGACTTTCTATTTGTTACAGGCGCCGGCGCCGGCCATGGCCGACTTGGCGGTGACCAAGGCGGATTCGCCGGATCCGATTCTGCTGGGCAGTGGGGACATCACGTACAGCGTCACGGTTACCAACAACGGCCCGGACAATGCCACGGGCGTGGTGCTCACCGACACGCTGCCTGCCGGCGTCACGTTTGTTTCCGCCACCGCGCCGTGCATGAACGCAGCGGGCACGGTGACTTGCAACATCGGCAACCTCAATAACGGCGCGAACACGGTCATTACGATCGTGGTCACGCCCACTGTCGGCGGCATGATCAGCAACATGGCCAGCGCCAGCGCCACGGAAGGCGATCCGAACCTGAGCAACAACAGCGACACGGAAACCACGACGGTGAATACCCCGCAGATGGCGGACCTGGCCGTGACCAAGACCGATTCCCCCGATCCCGCCGTCATCGGCCAGAACATCACTTACACCGTGACGATTTCCAATGGCGGGCCGGACGCCGCCAGCAACGTGACCCTGACCGACACGCTGCCTGCGGCGGGCATTGCCTTCATCTCCCCGACCCCGTCCCAGGGCACGTGCACCACGCCGCCTGCGGGCAACATCCTGACCTGCGACCTCGGCGCAATCGGCAACGGGGCGAATGCCACCGTGACAATCGTGATCACACCGCTAGCGGCGGGCGGCGTGCTGAGCAACACGGCGAGCGTCACTACAACCGATACCGACCCGAATAGCGCCAACAATACGGACACCGAGACTACTACGGTGATTCCGGCGGCGACGGCGACCGCGGTGGTGTCGTCACTCAATCCATCGAACTCCGGCGACAACGTCACCTTTACCGCCACGGTTTCGATTTCCGCTCCGGGTGCGGGCACTCCCACCGGTACGGTGGACTTCTTCGACGGCGCGGCCAACATTGGTTCCGGCACGGTGAACGCGGGAGGACAAGCCACGTTTGCCACCTCCACACTGGCGGCGGGGATGCACTCGATCACCGCCACCTACAGCGGCGACACCAATTTCAGCGGCAGCACTTCACCGGCCATCACGCAAACGGTTAACGCGCTGGCCGATCTTTCTGTCAGCAAGACCGACTCGCCTGACCCGGTGACGGAAGGCCAGAACATCACTTACACGATTACCGTGGCCAATGCCGGGCCAAGCCCGGCCACCAACGTCACAGTGACTGACCCAATGCCCGCCGGAGTGACCTTTGCCGGCTTCGTCAGTGTTTCGCAGGGCAGCGCCGTGTTCTCGGGCGGCACGAACACAGTGACTGGCAGTTTCGGCACGATTAACAGCGGCTCTAATGCTACCCTGGTGTTCCAAGTGAGCACGTCGGCCGCGAGCGTTCCGTCCGTCAGCAACACGGCCACCGTTTCCGCGACGGAGAATGACCCCAATACGGCCAACAACTCGGATACGGAAACCACCACGGTCAACCCGCCGACCGCTGATCTGGCGGTGACCAAGACGGATGCGCCTGACCCGGCAACGGCTGGTCAGAATGTGACCTACACGATCACGGTGACGAACAGCGGGCCGGATCCGGCTACCAACGCCTCGCTGATGGACGCCGTGCCGGCCAACACCACGTTCGTTTCCTTCACGGCCCCGGCGGGATGGACGTCGACCACGCCACCGGCGGGCGGGACGGGAACCGTAACCGCTACCCGTCCCAATCTCGCGGCCGGGGCGCCGCAAGTATTTACGCTGGTAGTGGCCACCACCGGCGCTGCGGTGCCTTCGATCAGCAACACGGCCACCGTGAGCGCAAGCGAGGCCGACCCCACGCCGGCCAACAATTCGGCAACTGCGACGACTACGGTGAATCCGCTGACAGCGGATCTTTCCGTCACGAAGACAGACACGCCGGATCCAGCAACGGCTGGGCAGAATGTGACCTACACGATCACGATGACGAACGCCGGGCCGGATCCGGCTACCAACGCCTCGCTGATGGATGCCGTGCCGGCCAACACCACGTTCGTCTCGTTCACTGCGCCGGCGGGATGGACATCGACTACGCCTGCGGTGGGCGGTACGGGAACCGTAACCGCTACCCGTCCCAATCTCGCAGCCGGGACGCCGCAAGTGTTCACGCTGGTGGTGGCCACCAGCGCGGCTTCCGCGCCTTCGATCAGCAATACCGCCATCGTGAGCGCGGCGGAGAATGATCCAAATTCGGCCAACAACTCCGATACGGAAGCTACCGCCGTCAACCTGGTGGCGGATATTTCGGTGACGAAGAGCGATGCGGCGGACCCGGTGAACGTGGGCCAGAACGTCGTCTATACGGTGACGGTGGCCAACGCGGGGCCGGATGCGGCCACCGGGGTCACACTCACGGACACGCTGCCTGCGGCGGTCACATTCGTCAGCGCGGTGGCGAGCCAGGGGGCGTGCGGCGCGCCGGTTGGCGTCACACTGACGTGCAATCTGGGGACGATCGCCAGCGGCGGCAACGCCAGCGTGACGATCACCGTGGCTGCGGGCGCGCTGGCGCCGCCCTCGGTCACCAACATGGCCTCGGCAACCACGACGTCGGTGGATCCTAATGTTGCCGACAACACCGACACCGAAACCACCACCGTGAATCCGATTGCTGATTTGGCCATCAGCAAGACCGATGCGCCTGATCCGGTGTCGGTGGGCAGCAACATCACTTACACCATTCAGGTGACCAACAACGGGCCCTCGCCGGCCACCGGCGTTACGGTGAGCGACACGATTCCGGCGGGGCTGACGTTCGTCTCGGCCACCGGGCCGGCGGGCGTTACGTGCATGCAGGCCGCAGGCACAATCACCTGCACGCTGGCAGGCATGCTGAATAGCGGCGCGAATGTGACGGCGACAGTGGTCGTCACTACGACGGCAGCCGCGGTGCCGTCGGTGAGCAACACGGCCACGGTCAGCTCGATGATCACTGACCCGAACCCGGCGAACAATTCGGCCACCGCAACCACTACGGTGAGCGCCACGCCGCCGGCGAACGACTTCAGCCTGGTGGTGCAGCCCATCAACAACAACGTGGTGGTGGGGCAGGACGGCACTTTCCAGGCGGTGGTGACGTCCCTGCCGGCGGGCAGCAATTTCGCCAACCCGGTGGATCTGATGTGCATCAGCCTGACCGGAGCGTGCACGGTGGCGCCGCCTCAGTTGCCGGCGGGCATCCCGTCGGGCACGGTGATGATTACGGTGCGAACCGCGGACCTGCTGGGGTCGGCGCCGCCTGCGCCTCCTGCGCCGGGGCTCCCGCCGGCAGCGCCGCTGGTGGCGCTGTGGACTTTTCTGGCGAGCCTGATGCCGGTAAGCCTCGGAATGGTTGGCAAGAGGACGAAGCGGCGGCGGCTGGCGCACTGCATGTCGTTTGGGCTGGCGCTGCTGGTGGCGTCGTTCGCGATTGGGCAGTCGGCCTGCGCGGTGGGTGGGCCCGGACGCCAGGTGGCCGGGCCGTATACCGTCACGGTGACAGCGACCTCGGGGACGGTGAGCCACTCGACCACGGTGACGCTGAACGTCACGGACCGCTAGTCGGAACGCAGAACTCAGAACTAGCGGACAGCTCACAGTCGACAGCTAACAGCAGGCCAACCGCACAATGCTGATTCGCAGCGCAAGCTGTCGACTGTGAGCTGTCGGCTGTGAGCCAACTGAAGCGGGCTCCAATGTCAACAGAACGACCAGATTAGTTCTGAATTCTAATTTAGTTCCGCTCAAACCGTCGATGGAGAAGTTGCGCCACTCAGCAGCAGCGCGGCGGCGCCGGCGATGCCGGCATCGGCGCCGTACTTGGCGACGAGTAGCGGCACTTCGGCGCTGCGCGGGTTGATCGAGCACTGCGGGATGCGCTCGTGAATGCGGTCGAAGAATGCACTGAGGATTTCCGCTACGCCGCCGCCCACGACGATCACGCCGGGGTCGAGCAGGTCAATCATGTTGCCCAGCCACACGGCGAAGACGTCGGCGGTTTCTTCCAGCACTTGCGACGCGAGCGGGTCGCCGCGGCGAAAGGCATCGGCCACGGTTTCTGCGCGTATTTCGTCGAGCGAGCCGGCGACGATCTCTCGCATCCGCGAGGGCTGCGCGGCGCATTCGGCGAGCTTGGCTTGCGCGCGGCGCGCGATGGCCGGGCCGGAGCAGAAAATTTCCACGCAGCCGCGCTTGCCGCAGTTGCACAGCGGGCCGTCGTAATCAATGCTGACGTGGCCGCCTTCGCCGGCATTGCCGGTGCGTCCGTGGAAGATGCGCTGGTCGAGCATGATGGCCGTGCCGATGCCGGTGCCCACGGTGACGTAGAAAACGTTGCGGTGGCCGGCGGCCGCGCCCCACAACGCTTCGGCGAGGCCGGCGGCATTGGCGTCGTTGTCCAGGCGCGTCGGCAAACCGAACGCGGCCTCGACTTCCGCCACGAGTGGATAATCGCGCCAGCACGGCAGATTGCGCGGCGCCACAATCACGCCGCGCGCGGGGTCGAGCGGTCCGGGCGAGCCGATACCGATTCCCGCCAGCGCGCTCTTTGAACCAGCGTGATGCGCAAGAACCTGTTCGACCGCCTGTCTGACGGCAGCGAAGCCCTCCTCGGCTGTGCCGCTCGCGGCGATAGGGACTCGCGTCTGATAGAGCAGCATTCCTTCGCTATTCACCAAGCCTGCGGCAACTTTGGTGCCACCCACATCCACGCCAAGCGCGACGTGCCTCATCATGCTGGTCTCTGCTTTCCGATGTTCACGCCTAGGGATTTGTCCAAGCGTGTTCGGCGCCTTTCACTAACTGCCACACGGCGCGGTTGAGCGGCGTCGCGACGCCGGCCTTGGCGCCCCATTCGCAGATGGCGCCGTTCATGAAGTCCACTTCGGTTTGGCGGCGGGCCTCGACGTCTTGCAACATGCTGGCTTTGTGCTGGCCGGGGGCGCCGGCGCCCTTTTGGACCAGCGCGCGCGGCTCGCCGTGCAATTCGATGCCGTGCGCGCGGGCTACCGCTTCGCCTTCGCGGATCAGCGCTTCGAAGAGTTCGCCGGTGGGCGCAAAGCGCGTGGCCGCACCGTGATGCAGGCGGGTGAGCGCGCCGACGGGATTGGTTGCGGCGTTGAAGATCAGCTTGGTCCATTGCGCGCCGCGGGCATCCTCGAGCGTGATGGTGTCCATGCCGGCGCGAGTGAGCGCATCGCCCAGCGCGCGAACTTTTTCCATCGGCGTGCGCGTCGGCTCGAAGGGGCCGATCCAGGTATCGCCCTTGATGTCGAAGCCCACGTGCCCCGCCGCGATGATGTGCCCTGCGGGAAAGGTGGTGCCGCGGATCACCAGCCGCACGTGCTCGGCGATGATTTCTTCGTTGCCCACGCCGTTTTGCACCGAACATACGGCGGATTCGTCGCTGAAAATTACTTTGGCGCGTTCCATCGCTGCGCGAGTGTGGATGGATTTGGTGGCCACCAAGCCGTAGTCGCAGCGCGGCAGCTTGGATGGGTCGGTGCTCGCGCCCGCGAGTCGCGCGGTGAAGTCGGCGGCGCCGGAAAGCCGCAGGCCATTGTCGTTGATGGCGCGGATGTGCGCTTCGGCGACGTCATAGGCGTAGACTTCGACGTCTTCGAGGCGCGCCAGATGCGCGGCAAAAATGCTGCCGACCGCGCCGCACCCCACCACGCAGATCTTCATCGTTGAGCTCCCGCGGCAAGAATCTAACACAGGACAGCGATGTAAGAGGAAGACGACGCAGAGGCACAGAGAACGCAGAGAATCGCAGAGGAAGTTAGCGGCGGCTGAAGCCCCAGGCAACGGCACCCAGCGCCAGAATCAGCAGGCCGGAAGCGACGGCGGCGATGCCCTGCGGTATGAGGCCTTGCCACACGGTCTGCAGGATCACGCCCAGCGGGAATAGGAACGAGCCGGCGACCAGCGCCCACGCCAATCGCCGGCGATGGCGCTCGGTGAAGTTGACTTGCTCGAACATCAGGCCGAGCACGAACAGCAGCACGGCCAGCCCGCTCCAATGCGAGTGGACGTCCACTTCGCGGACGTATTCGAATTTGGTCGCGGCGTATAGGTCGAGTGCGGCGTTGGCGGCGGGCAAGTCGCGCGCGGCGGCTTGCGCATACGCAGTGGTGAGCCGTTCGCCCATGCGCACCAGCGTCTGATGCTCGTCGAAGAGCGCGTACCACAGGCCGTAGCTCATGCCCCAGATGACGAGCAGCAGCCCGCCGAGGATGAGGGTTTTGCCGGAACGATTCATTGCGTTTCCCAGTTAGAGTCGCTCACCCTTTGGAGTGCGGCCCCGATGCATCGGGGCCGCTTTGTTTTGATCCGTGCCGCGAATCACGATTATTCGGCGCCACTTTTTCAACCAGAGCTTGCGCATTGCAACCATGTCGGCGCTCATTGAAAACAAAGCGGCAGCTTCGCTGCCGCACTCCAAACTAGCGCACAGGCTATAAGCCTGTGCTACTTGCGTCGAGGCGACCGGTGTGGCGCAGCACGCCGATCAGCATTGCGATGAGCGCGATGATTACCAGCAGGCCGCCGGTGTCTGCGATGCCGCCGGCTACCAGTCCCCAGCGCAATTCCGCCAGCACGAATACGGGAAGAATTGCGGAGCCTGCGAGCAGCACGATGGCCCAGCGGCGCTTCCATCGTTCGCTCAAGAAAATCCACGGTTGCACGAAGGCCAGCAGCATGGCGAGGGTGCCGAACTCGATGATGTGCGCGTGCGCGGCGATGTTGACAGCGCGCTCGGCTTGCAGCCCGCCGTAGGCGACGACCGAGTCGCGCGCTGCATGGGTGTGGCCGGAGGAGGCGTGCAGCATGGCGTCGCGGAGGATCGCGGTGTCTTGCTCGTCGATGTCGTATAGCTTGAAGCCCGCATACCACGCGCCGTGCAGGAAGCCGGCGAGGATCAGCAGCGTGCCGCCCGCCAGCAGCAAGCGCGTGGTATCGGTGCGCTCGGGCAGCAATTGCGCGGCAGAGACGGCCGCGCCATTGCCGCGGAGGTGGCGCCACAATCCCGCCAGTTCTCCGGCGCACGCGAGAATCACCAGCAGGCCCCCCAGATCGGCAAGAATGCTGGCCCAGCCGATGCTCTCGAGCGGACTGAAGGCCAAGCCTACGTAGTGAATGAGGAAAACGCACACCGGCAGCAGCGTAGCGCCGAACACAAACAGAATCGCCAGCCGGATTTTGGCGCGCTCGCTCCACGCCACATAGGGCTGCACGATGGCCAGCAACAGCGCGATGTAACCGAAGACAATGATGTGGACGTGCGTGTCCACTTTGGTGCCGCGATTCTCCAGCAAGCCGCCGATGCGCGTGAAGTGCTCGACCACGGCCGTAGAGTTTCCCGCCGCCACGGCTTCGGTGGCGCCCATCAGGTTCTGGCCAATGCGCGCGTTGTTAGGATGCAGGATGAACATGGCGAAGACTTCGCCGAAGACCATGCCCGCCAGGATGAGCACGATGCCGCCGAGGATCAAAATGCGGCGCGCGCCCATCGGGGGCAATGCGGTGTCAGTACCGGCGCCCACGGTCGCCGGCGCGTCGTTGTGGAGGATTGCTTTCACTCAACCCCTGAGATTCTTCGTCGCTGCTTGTCCGCCCCGATGCATCGGGGCGGACAAGCAAAGCGCTCCTCAGAATGACAGCCAAGTCAATCGGCGGTGGCGGCGCTGGCGGCGCCGCGGAATGCCGGCATCACCTGCGTTGCGAAGAGATGCTGGGTCTTGATGGACTTCCAGTGATCGAGGCCGCCGAAATTGGAAACAATCGCCAGCTCGCCGATGCCGCATTTGGCTTGCAGGGTCTTGATCTGCTGGATCACCTTTGCCGGCGTGCCGATGAAGCCGATCTCCTGCTCGACAATCTGTTCGTAGGTAAGCTTGGTGAGCGATTCGAGCGCGCCACTGGCGTAAAAACCGTAGCCCTTGGCGCGCAACTCGGCTTTCTTCGCTTCGTCTTGCAGCGACTCCACCGGCGACGCATTGAACGCCAGAAAATTGCGCAGCGCCTGCTCGACTTCGCGGCGGATGAGCTTCTCGTCGTCGTCGAGATACACCGGGCGGATGTAAACGATGTCCGGCTGATGGCCGTGCGCCGCGCAGGCCTTCTTATAGATGTTGAGCGGGCCTTCCAGCACGCCCCACGGCAGCAGCGGCGGGACGAAGATTCCCCAGCCACGCTCGCCGGCCATCTGATAGGTGACGTCGCTGGTGCCGCCGGTGAAGAGGCGCGGATGCGGCTTTTGCACCGGCTTGGGCACCACGGAGACGTCTTTCACCTTGTAGTGCGCGCCCTCGAAAGAGAATTTCTCTTGCGTCCATGCGCGCAGCAGGATCTCGATGGCTTCGTCGTAGCGCGGCCGCGATTCTTCCAGCGCGACATTCGAGGGGCCAAACAGCCACGCGTGCCCGCGGCCTAAACCGCACTCCAGGCGCCCGCCGGTGAGGATGTCGGCTTCGGCAATTTGCCCGGCCAGGCGCAGCGGATTCTCCAGCGGCAGCGTGTGCAGCGCGGTGCGGAAACGAATGCGGTGCGTGCGCTGCGCGGCGGCGGCAAACAGCGCGAGGGGATTGGCGGAGATGGAGAATTTTTCGAAGAAGTGGTGGTCAATCACCGAGTACACGTCGAAGCCGGCCCAATCGGCGTGTTCGATCTGATGAAAAATTTCCCAGGTGAGCTGGTCGTAGGGCTTGCCCGGCGGGTTCTGCATTTCGGCGTAGATTCCAAAGCGCATTTGTTCACCTCACGTGTAGCACAGGCTTCCAGCCTGCGCACTCCATAGCCGTTTGCGGCGCCGTGCGCACAGCGAAATGCCGCCCTGAAGGGCGGCGCTATATGTTACCGAAACAACAGAAGCGGCCGCGGTAGAAAAGCAGCGGCTGGCCTTCACCCACGCTCGCGCTTTCCACCTGCGCGACGAAGATCGTGTGGTCACCGGCC
The DNA here is from genome assembly GCA_050747305.1 of Candidatus Acidiferrales bacterium. Classification (GTDB taxonomy): domain Bacteria; phylum Acidobacteriota; class Terriglobia; order Acidiferrales; family UBA7541; genus JBOGNS01. The sequence goes on from JBOGNS010000026.1 coordinate 13,818, forward strand.
AAATAGCTGGCTTCCAGCGTGCATTCCAACTGCGCCAGCGCACCTTCCAGCAGCGCCGTGCCCTGCGCGGTGCGGCGGAACTGCACGCCCAGCCGCTCCGCCTCTTCCTGCGTCTGTTCCG
>JBOGNS010000027.1:0-2670 GCA_050747305.1 Candidatus Acidiferrales bacterium
ATCATACACGTCGAAAACCTGCGCAAGAGTTACGGCGCGGTGGAAGCGCTACGCGGCGTGAGCTTCGAAATTGCCGAGGGCGAAATCTTCGGCCTGCTGGGGCCGAATGGCGCGGGCAAAACCACCACCGTGGAAATCCTGGAAGGGATGCGCACGGCCGATTCCGGCAGCGCGCGCGTATGCGGGCTGGACCCGCGCGCTTCGGGCGACGAGCTTCAGCAGCAGATTGGCGCGGTGCTGCAATCCACATCCCTGCCCGAAAAACTGAAAGTGTCGGAAGCCATCGAGCTTTTCGCCGGCTTCTACCGAAAGCGCCGCGACCTGCGCACGCTGCTCGAGCGCCTGGGGCTGGCCGAGCGGCAGGACGCCTTCTACGGCACGCTTTCCGGCGGGCAGAAGCAGCGCCTGGCTCTGGCGCTGGCGCTGGTACACGAGCCGCGCGTGCTGTTCCTCGATGAGCCGACCGCCGGTCTGGATCCGCAAGTGCGGCGAGAGATGTACGAAATCATTGCCGAGCTGCGCGGCGAGCGCAAAACCGTGCTGCTCACCACACACTACATCGAAGAAGCGGAGCGGCTGTGCGACCGCGTGGCGGTGGTGGATCACGGCCGCGTGATCGCCCTGGGCACGCCGGCCGCGTTGAAACAAAGCTCTGCCGGGCACACGCGCATCACCGTGCGGCTGGCGGAGCCGGAGCTGGATGGCGTGCTGAAGCAGCTCGACGGCGTTGCTGAATGCCATCGCGCCGACGGGGCGTACGTGCTGCGCTCCTCGAAGCCGCCGCACACCATCATCGCGCTGGTGAAATATCTGGAGACCCACGGCAACGAGCTGCAAAGCCTGGAGATGACCTCGCCTTCGCTGGAAGACGTGTTCATCGAGCTGACCGGCCGGAGGATGCGCGATTGAGAAACGTGTGGACGCTTACGCTGGTGCGCATACGGCTGGCGCTGCGCAATCGCGCGTTCATTTTCTTCAGCGTGGTGATGCCGCTGGCGTTTTTGTTTCTGTACGCGTTTGTGTTCGCGGGCAGCGTGCCGGAGAGAGTGGCTTACATGCTCCCCGCAGTGCTGGCGCTCACAGTGATGGGCAGCTTCTGGGGATTGAGCATGCAGCTCGTGATTTTCCGCGAGCAGGGCATCCTGCGCCGCTTCCGGCTGACGCCGCTGGGGCCGGCGTCGATGCTGGGCTCCAGCATCCTCTCGAACTATTTTCTTACGATTCCCACCGTGCTGATCGAGCTGGCCATCGCTGATTGGTATTTTCGCGTGCCCACGCTCGGGAACCTGTGGGGTGTGTTCGTGATGGTGAGCCTGGGCATGATTACGTTTTCGTCGGTGGGGCTGATTGTGGCCAGCGTGACCAATTCGATGCAGGAAACGCAGGTGATCAACAACGCTATCTGGTTTCCACTGCTGTTTCTCTCCGGCGCTACGGTTCCGTTTCCCATGCTGCCGCGGTGGATTCAGGGCGTCGGACTGTTCCTGCCGGCGACGCATCTGGTGTTTGGGTTGCAAATCGTGATGCTGGGTGGCGATTCGGTGCTGGAAACGTGGCCGGAGGTTGTGGCGCTGGCGGGCGGCACAGCGTTTGCCTTTTTCGTTTCGACGAAGCTGTTTCGCTGGGAGCCGGAAGAAAAAGTTACGCGTAGTGCGAAAGCGTGGGCCGTCGCCGCCGTGATTCCGTTTCTCCTTCTCGGTGCATGGCAGAACGCAAGTGGCTACCGCTTGGCGCAAGCCCGCGCCATCTTCCAAGGCATCCAGTCACAAACGCAGCCGGCGCCACCGACGCAGCCGCCGTCGCCGCAGCCTGAGCAGCCGAAGTAGCACAGCGTGCGCTGACTTGAAGGCTGACGTCGGACGTCAGACGTTTGAAAGCCCGACTCCTTCGTTCCATCCAAAATGACGGGAGAACGCAGGGTTGAGTCGCTTTCACTTTTAGGTTGACCTCAAAAGCGCCATGCTATAATTTTCGCGTGGCCTTCGGAGCGGCTGCCCGCAGAATCCCATGCCGCTCGGCCCTAAGCACATTGCCGACTCATCGCGCCATTCAAGCCGCACATACAAATCACCGGCCGAATCCCATTACAATTATCAAAGGAATAGGTCAGGCAGCCTCGGCAGCGGCGAACGGCCGCATCTGGATAAATCGAGTCTCGAGAGAAGTGCGCCATGAGCGAAGCGGGGATTCCCCGGAGTTGTTTGCGTTCTGAGTTCTGCGTTCTGAGTTCTGCGTTCTGAGTTCCGATTGGAGAGTTCACATGGTGAAAGCCACCGAGCGAATCTGGCACAACGGCAAGCTGATCGCGTGGGCGGATGCGACGATCCACGTCATCTCCCACGTGGTGAGCTACGGCTCCGGCGTGTTCGAAGGCATTCGCTGTTACCAGACGCCGCAAGGGCCGGCCATTTTCCGCCTGCGCGAGCACATGCAGCGGCTGCTGAACTCCGCATACATCTACCGCATGCCCGTTGATTTTTCGCTCGACCAGCTTTGCAACGCGGCATGTGAAGTGGTGCGCGCCAACAAGATGGGCGCGTGCTACGTGAAGCCGCTGGTGTTTCGCGGCTACGGTGAAGTCGGCGTCAACCCGTTTCCGTGCCCGGTGGAAGTGTACGTGGCGTGCTGGGAATGGGGCGCATACCTCGGGGCCGACGCCATCGAAAAAGG
>JBOGNS010000028.1:0-2031 GCA_050747305.1 Candidatus Acidiferrales bacterium
GTACAACATCGAGCAGGCGCGCTACGAAGTGATGCAGGCCGAGCAGGAAATCACCAAGGCCAAAGCCGATGCGGAAGTGCAAGCTTCGCAGGATCAAGTGAACGTGCTGGCGGCGCGCTTTGCCGTACGCCGCGCCGAGCTGGAAGTGAGCCGCAACGAACTGGTCAGCCAGATCGATGCCCGGAAAAATGATCTGGCGCTCGAGGAGGCCCAGCGCAAGCTGGCGCAACTGGAAGACGACGTGAAATCGCGCCAGGTAACCGCGCGCGCCGGCGTCGCCGTGCTCGAGCAGAAACGCAACCGCGAGCGCATCCAACTCGAGCGCGCCGAGGCCGACCTGAAAACCCTGAAGATCACCGCGCCGTTCGACGGACTCGTCGTGCTCAAGGACAACCAGGATGCCGCCGGCGGCTTTTTCTATACCGGCATGGTGCTGCCGGAGTTCCGGCAAGGCGACATCACCTCCCCCGGCCGCGCCATCGCCGAAGTGTTGGACGTGTCGCAGATGGAAGTGCAGGCCAAGGTCAGCGAAATTGACCGCTCGCGCATCCAGCCGGGGCAAAAAGTGGAAGTGCAGGTGGACGCGCGCCCCGCGCAACAGTTCACCGGCAAAGTGAAAGCCGTCTCCGGCCAGGCCTCGCGCGGCCGCTTCTTCGAAGAGAGCAGCGCCGTCCGCAAATTCGACGTCACCTTCGTGCTCGACGTGGCGGAGATTCCGCTGCGCCCCGGCGTGACCTGCGACGTGCAAATCCTCGGCGAGGAAGTGAAAAATGCGCTGTTACTGCCGCGCCAAGCCGTGTTCGACAAAGAAGGCAAGTCCATCGTGTATCTGCGCAAGGGCGCGAAATTCGAGCCGCAAGAAGTGAAGGTGCTGCACCGTTCGGAAAGCCGCGTGGCCATCGAAGGCCTCGAGGAAGGCTTCGAAGTCGCCCTCGCCGACCCAACCAAAGACACGAACTCCCGGCCCGGCAAGTCCACCGGCCCTGTCGTCACCGGGGGCTCGCAGTGAGCGCGGCGCGACGCGAGAAGTCGCGGGCGCCCTCGCGCAGCGGGTCAGCGCAGTATCTGCCCGACCTCAAGCTGGGCTTCGGCAACCTTCTTCTGCACAAGCTGCGCACGCTGCTCACCATGCTGGGCATGATCTTCGGCGTGGCTGCCGTGGTGTCCATGCTTTCCATCGGCGCGGGCGCGCAGCAGCAGGTGATGGCCTTCATCGAGCAACTCGGCGTGCGCAACTTGATTGTCGAGGCGCGCGAAGCCGCCAGTTGGGAAGAACATTCGCAGCGCCGCAAGACTTCGCCCGGCTTGACCCTGGCCGACTTGCGCGTGATTCGCTCCAGCGTCGAGGGCGTCACCGAATCCACCCCGCGCAAGAAGTTCACGCCCACGCGCATGCTGCCCAAACCGCAGCGCGACATGCCCACCGTCTTCGGCGTCGAGCCGAACTATCAGCGCATCGCCGGCCTGCGCATGGCCGCCGGCCGCTTCTTCACCGACGACGAGGCGCAGCGCGCCTCACCGGTGTGCGTGCTGGGCGAAGGCGCGCGCATGAACCTGTTCGGCATAGAAGACCCGCTGGGCAAATATCTCAAGGTCAACGAACAATGGCTGCACGTGGTGGGCGTGGCCACGCCGCAACTCACCGTGCAGGGCGGCCTGGAAGCCGTCAGCGTCAACGACATGAATAATCTGATCTACACGCCGGTCACTTCCGCGCTGCTGCGCCTGGAAGACAGCAAAAGCGGCTACCGCGATGAAATTGACGGCATCTACATGCAGCTCGCTTCCACCGATTTGAGCATGCCCACCGCGGATGTAGTGCGCAGCATCCTCAATACTACGCATCGCGGCGAAGGCGACTTCTCCGTGGTGGTGCCGGCGGAGCTGCTCGCCGAGCAGCGCCGCACGCAGCGCATCTTCGACACCGTCATGGTGGCCATCGCTTCCATCTCCCTGCTCGTCGGCGGCATCGGCATCATGAACATCATGCTCGCCAGCATCCTCGAACGCACCCGCGAGATTGGCGTGCGG
>JBOGNS010000029.1:0-2946 GCA_050747305.1 Candidatus Acidiferrales bacterium
CCGTCGTTGTCGTAATCGCCGACGCAAACACCCTGTCCCCAGCCGCGCGCCGGCGGATGGAGGCGCGAAGTGACATCGGTGAACGAGCCGTCGCGGTTGTTGCGATAGAGAAACGATGAAGGCTCGCCCGGCTTGCCGGCCGCTTCCAGCGTGGTGCCGTTGACGAGAAAGATGTCCAGCCAGCCGTCGCCATCGTAATCGAACAGCGCAACGCCGGTGCCGGTGGTCTCGATAATGTATTGTTTGCGGTCCGCGCCGCCGAAGGTAATTTCGCGAGTCAAGCCGGCGGCCTCGGCGCGGTCTACAAAATGGGCCGGCGCGCTCTCTTTCTTTTGACCGTTGCCTGCGGCGAAGGGCGCGAGTCCGCAGAGGCACAGCGACACGGCCCAGCGCATGGTCCGAAATCCGCTTTGCATTTGCGCTGTTTCGCGCACGCTTGGATTCTTGTCGATGTGCGAACTTGCGTCAATGCCGGCGTTTGACAGCGCGGGAAGCCGGTGTTAGCAATGCTGGCAGTTCGAGGACGGGAGCGACTGTGCCGGGCCTAGGCAGAACCGGGGAAACAAACTTCATTGCGCGATGGCGCATATATGCGCGCGCCAGCCTGTTATCTTTCCTTCTCGCGTCCCCTCTCACGTTGTCCGCGCAGAGTAAGACGGCGACCCAGGCGCAACAGTCGTACCAGCGCGGATTAGAAGCGGTTCAGCAGGGCAACCTCGCGGCGGCGCGCGCCGCCTTCGAGCGCGCGGTGAAGCTGAGCCCGCAAAGCCCGGAAGCGCACAACGCGCTGGGACTCACCCTCTCCCTGCTAGGTGAAACCGAGCCGGCGGCGCGGCATCTGGGCAAGGCGCTGGAATTGAAGCCGGACTTCGCGCAGGCTCACGGCAATCTGGGGCAACTGCATGCGCGCCAGCAGCAGTGGACGGAGGCCGAGCGGCATTACCGGCGCGCGACGGAGCTGGCCGGTGACAACCCGGAATTCCAGCGCGGCCTGGGGCTGGTGCTAAGCCGCACGGGTAAGTTGGAAGCGGCGGCGGATCGCTTGCAACGGGCAATCAAGCTGGCGCCGGCGCGCGCGGATTTGCATGATGAGCTAGGCTCGCTGCACGTGCAGCGGCAGCAACTGGCAGAGGCAGAGCAGGAATTTCGAGCCGCGCTTCAGCGCGACCCGCGCTACGCGCCCGCGCATTTTCATTTTGGCCTGCTGCGCTGGCAGCAAGGGTCGCGCGCGGAAGCCCTCGAGCACCTGCGCGAAGCCACGCGGCTCGCGCCGGAGCTTGCGGAGCCTCATCTCTGGCTTGCCAAAATGCTCGGCGAAACCGGCGACGCCAGCGGCGCGGTGGAGGCGGCGCGCGCATTTGTGCGGTTGCAGCCCGCTTCCGCAAACGGACACAATCAGCTTGGCCTGTTGCAGCAGCGCGCCGGCGATGCGTCGGCGGCGGCCGCCAGCTTTCACGAGGTGATTCGTCTGCAGCCGAAAAATCCCGAAGGGTACAACAATCTCGGCCTGGCGCTGTTGCAGTCGGGATACGCGGATGAGGCCATCGCGCAATTTCGCGCGGCGCAGCGCCTGAATCCCGCCGACGTCGCCTTCCGCAACAATATCGGCATCGCGCTGCTGCAGAAGGCGGACCTCGAGGCCGCCGTCCGCGAATACCGCGCCGCGCTGGCGCTGGCTCCGGCCGATGCCTCGCTTCATTACAATCTGGGGCTGGCTTTGAAGCTGAAGGATCAAATGGAAGAGGCGAAGACCGCGTTTCGCCGCGCCGTGGAACTTGATCCTTCGCTCTCCGACGCCCATTACACGCTCGGCGTCACGCTTTGGCAGCAGGGCCTCTTTGACGAGGCTGCAAAGGAATTGCGCGCCGCGCTGGCCATCCGCCCCGACTACGCCGAAGCGCACTACACGCTGGGTACCGTGCTGAAGCAGTTGGGTGATCTGGATGGGGCCGCCTTGTTTCTGAACCGCGCGCTGGAGCTGCAGCCGGAGTTCGCCGGCGCGCGCACCACGCTGGCCGCGGTGCTGCGGCAGCAGGGCGACGTTGCCGGCGCCACAGAAGAGTTGAAGAAGGCGCAAGAAGTCAGCCGTCGCGCCACCAGCTTGCAGGCCGCCGTCTTCGCCACCAACTCCGGACGCCGCCTTCTGGATGCCGGGGACTTGGACGGCGCCATCGCACAGTTCCGCACGGCGCTGGGCAGCTTCGCGGGCCACGCGCCCGCCCACTACTACCTCGGCTTGGCGTTATTGCGCAAAGGCCAGTCAGCCGCAGCGCGCGAATCCTTCGCCAAGGCCACGCAACTGGATCCGCGACTCAAAGCCCCGCAACAGAAACCGTGACGGCCGACTATGGCTGCCACCTGGGACCTCTTATATTTGCAAACGTTTATTTTTTTCAAAAGTACTTGACAAGGCCCCCGATAGGTCGGCATCGTAGCTATATCGGTGCGCTTAGCTCCCAGCGCTGGGCGCATCTGGGGTGTTGCAATGTGGGCTGCTGAGGGCCGCATTTTCTGCCGCTGTGGGCTACCTGCCAGGAAGGAAACCACCATGTTGAAACGAGTGTGGACGATTGCTGTTGGGGTGTGCTGCGTAGTGTTGTTGAGTGCGCCGGCCGCCGAGGGCCAGGCGGTGTATGGCCGCGTTTATGGGACGGTCACCGATCCTTCGGGAGCGGCTATACCCGGGGCTAAGGTGGTGGTCACGTCCGTGGGACAGGGCACCACGAAAGAAACCAGCACAAATGAAGGGGGGAACTATTCCGTTCCCTATTTAATTCCCGGCAATTATGACGTCCGGATCGAGATCACCGGTTTTAAGACGTTTGAGGCCAAAGGCATCCCCGTGGCAGCCGACGCGGCCGCGCGTGTGGATGCCGCCATGGAGCTGGGCGATGCGGCTTCCACCGTGACCGTAACCGCGGAAAGCACGCCGCTGCTGAAAACCGA
>JBOGNS010000030.1:0-7108 GCA_050747305.1 Candidatus Acidiferrales bacterium
GTGTTCGAAAATGTGCTGGACCGCAACTATCGCTTGCACGGGTCGGGGGTGGATTCCGTCGGCCGGAATCTCCAGTTGACCTACTTGCTGCGCTTCTAATCGCGAGGTGCAGGTCAGGCCCTTCGGCCTCTCCCCTCGCCTTTTGACTTTCTCTGCGAAGGCACTTATACATAGCGGCTGATGTTGCGCGCAAAATGCACAGCATTTGCGCCCTTTCTCCTCTTAAGCCGCCGGGATGAGTGCGCGTCGCCACATGGCCGCAGCAATGCTTTTTGTTTTCTTCGCGGGCGCGACTGGCGCCAGTCGGGCGGGAGCGAAGGCGGCCCAAGTAGATCGACTCTTCCGCGATTACGCCGGCGAAGTGCCCGGGGCCAGCGTGATTGTGACGCGCGATGAGCGCGCGATTTTTCGCAAGAGTTACGGGCTGGCGAATGTGGAGCAGCGGCGCAAAGCGACACCGCGCACTACGTACCGGCTCGCTTCCGTCTCGAAACAATTCACGGCGATGGCGGCGCTGATGCTGGCCGAGCGCGGCAAGCTCTCGCTGGACGATGAGTTGACGCGCTTCTTTCCGGATTTTCCTGCCTATGGCAAGCAGATTCGCGTGCGGCACTTGCTGGCGCATACCTCCGGCCTGCTGGCTTACGAAGACTTCATCCCCGACAGCGCCACCGAGCCGGTGCTGGACCGCGATGTACTGGAAATTCTGAAGCGGCAGCAAGGAACGTATTTCCCGCCGGGCAGCCAGTTCCGCTACAGCAATTCCGGGTATGCGCTGCTGGCGTGTATCGTCGAGCAGGTGTCCGGCCTCTCGTTTCCGGCATTTCTCAAGCGCAACATTTTCGCGCCGCTGGGAATGCGCGACACCTACATGAACCTGCGTGCCGCTGCGGAAAATAGCCGTCGCGCATACGGCTACACCAAGCGCAGCGATTCGTTCGAGCGCACCGACCAGAGCATGACCAGCTACGTGCTCGGCGACGGCGGCATTTACTCCTCGGCTGAAGACCTCGCCAAATGGGAACGCGCGCTCGGCAGCGCACGGCTGGTGCGCTGGGAAACGCTGGAGCAGGCGATGGCGCAGCAAATTGCGACCGGCAGCGGCGGCGGCGATGGCGTGAGCTACGGCTACGGCTGGTACGTCGGAGAGCATCGCGGCCTGGGCGCGGTGTGGCACGAAGGAACAACGGTTGGCTTTCGCAACTTTTATCTGCGAATTCCTGATAAAAAGCTGGCGGTGATTGTGCTGGCGAATCGCAGCGATGCCCGGCCCGAAGAGCTGGCGCGCGCGGTGATGGATTTGTTTCTGGAAGAGGCGCCCTCGAAAACGCAGAAGAGGTGAAGGAAGTGAAGGAGGCAGGCAGTTGCGCGCGATGGCGTTCGATGCGGATGAGATTGCACAATTTTGTGCGAAGCGGCAATCTGAATCCATGAAGGCCAAGCCTGTGTCAGGAGCGAGGCTGCTGAAGCCGAAGCGGCAAGAGCATGTGCGCGGCGGTCAAGCGTCGCGCAGGGGCGGGCCTGCGATTCTGTTCGATCTGGACGGGACGCTGGTGGACAGCGTTTACCAGCACGTGCTGGCGTGGCGCGAGGCGCTGGAGAAGCTGGGAATCGAGCTGGCGGTGTGGCGCATCCATCGCCGCATGGGAATGAGCGGCGGCCTTTTCGTCAACGCGCTGACGCGGGAGATGGGGCGCCGCCTCACTGCGGCGGAAACGGCGCGCCTGCTGCGGCTGCACGACGAAGCCTATGCGCGCCACGTGTCGCAGGTGCGCGCGCTTCCGGGCGCGCTGGAATTGCTGGCGTTTCTCTCGCGGGCCGGCGTGCCGTGGGCCATCGCCACCAGCGGGCGAATGGAAAGCGCCGGGCCGGTGCTGAAGCTGCTCGAGTTGCCGGCGGAAGTTCCTGTGATTACGCGCGACCAGGTGGAACGGGCCAAGCCGGACCCTGACTTGTTTCTGGCGGCTGCCGAGAGCCTGGGTGTGCCCATTGGGGAGTCCGTGGTGGTGGGCGATAGCGTTTGGGATTTGCTGGCGGCGCGCCGCGCGCGTGCGCTGGGTGTAGGAGTACTCTCCGGCGGTTACGGGCAGGATGAACTGGAAAGCGCGGGCGCCTATCGCGTCTATCAGGACCCGGCCGACTTGCTGCGCCACGTGGATGAGATTGGCGTGCGGGTGGGGGAATAGGCGAAAGGGAAGCTTGCCGTGAGCTGAAGGTTACGCCGCTCGGTTGTCCGGCGCGGCGAGCTGCGCCGGGAAGAACGGCGGCAAGCCGCCGCACTCCAGATTAGCGCGTGGCCACGGCGGAGAAATATTCGCGGGCGGCGGCGATGTCGCGATGGATCTGCTCGCGCAACGCATCGAGCGATTCGAACTTCTTTTCGTCGCGCAGGCGGGAGAGGAAGCGCACAGCGATGCGGCCCGAGGCCATCTCGCGGCTAAGGTTTGGCTCCAGGGTGCTCGCGACATCCAGCAGGTGGCTTTCCACCGCGAGCTTGGCGCCATCCAGTGTGGGTCGTACGCCGACATTGGTCACTGCACGACAAATTTCGCTTGAGACTTGGACTTCCGTCACATACACGCCGTAGCGCGGCAGCAGCTCCTGCTCGTGCGCGAGATTGAGGGTCGGAACCAGATGCTTACGCCCCTGGCCGGAGCCTGGCACCACGCCGCCCGTCAGAGCAAACGGACGGCCCAGTAGAGCGGCGGCGCGGGCCACGTCGCCGGCTTCAATTGCGCGCCGGATCGCAGTGCTGGACACAACCTCGCCGTTCACTTTCACCGGCGGGACCACTTCCACGGCAAAACCGAAGCGCTGGCCCCGCTCGGTGAGCATGCGGACGTCGCCGGCCTGCCGGTGCCCGAAGCGAAAATTCTCTCCCACCAGCACGGCGCTGGTGTAAAGCTGCTCCACCAAAATTGAATTCACAAACGCCTCGGCAGAAAGGCGCGCCAGCGGCAGATCGAACGCCAACACCAGCACGGCTTCCAGTCCGCATCGCTCGAAGCCTTCCAGCCGTTGCGCGAGGGTGGCAATCATTGGCGGCGCGTGCTCCGGCCGCAGCACGCGCGACGGGTGCGGATCGAAGGTGACCGCGCCGGCTACCGTGGGGTGTGCGGACTGCCGCGCCACTTCCACGACTTTCGTCAGGATGTGCTGATGGCCGAGGTGCAAGCCGTCGAAAGTGCCGATGGTGAGCACGGCGCTGCGTCCGGGCACGCCCGCGCGCACGCTTTGCACCCACTGCGCGGGCGCGTGACACACGCGCAGGCTCACAGGCGCACCTCAAAGCTGAGGCCGTCGTGCGCCAGGCGCACCTCGCCGCTTCCTGCAGCCGCGCGCGCGCGCTGGGCCAGGCGCGCGTCGGTTTCTGCGTGCGGCAGGTCGTGGCAGATGTGCGTGAACCACGCGCGCCGCGGGCGCAGCTCGTCCACCAGCGCCAGCGATTGGTCTACGGTGGAGTGCATCGGATGCGGCGTGTAGCGCAGCGCATCGAGGATCAGGTCGTCGAGATCGCGCAGCAATTTTTTGGATGAAGGGGGAATCTGGCTGAAGTCGGTGAGGTACGCGGCGCGGCCAAAGCGAAAGCCGAGCACCGCCATGTCGCCATGCATCGCGGGCACGGGCGTGAGGGTGAGGCCAAAAAGATTGAGGTTGCCATCGATGGGGTTGAGCGCGACGCAGGGCAGCGTGCTTTGCGTGGGCACGCCGTTGAAAATGTAGGCGAAGGTGCTCTTCAGGATCGCGAGCGTATCCGGCGAGGCATAAATCGGCAGCACGGCCTGCTGCTTGAGATTGAAGGGGCGAATGTCGTCGAGGCCCAGGATGTGGTCGGCATGGCCGTGGGTGAAGACCACGGCATCGAGGCGATCGATTCCCGCGCGCAGCGCCTGATAGCGGAAGTCGGGTGTGGTGTCGATGACAATGTTGCGTTCGACGGCGCCGCCTACGCCGGCCACGCGAAAGCTGAGCAGTACGGACGCGCGCGTACGCTTGTCGTGCGGGTCGCTGGAGCGGCACACCACGCAGTGGCAGCCCACCGTGGGCACGCCCATCGAGGTGCCCGAACCGAGCACCGTAAGCCGCAGTGAATCGATTTGAGACATTTCGTTGCGCTGACAGCTAGCTTACAGCCGACCGTCCACAGTTTACAGCTTTGGCGGCATTGGCTACGGCAGGTTGGGGAATCTGAAGCGGGCCAGCGCGCGCTGGAATCACTTTGCACCGCGAGTCCTCAACTGTAGGCGGTTCGCTGTCGACTGTTAGCTATCGACTGTCAGCTTGTTTTACGGCTTGCGGCCGCTGCCGGCTTGGCGTGCGGTCTGCTGGGCCATGGCCGCTTGCTGGAGTTGCACGAAGGAAACTTTCAGGTCGCCGATTACTTCCGTGAGAAGCTGCTCGTCTTCCGCGGCCAGGTTGCCGGTGGTTTTCTCTTTCAGGACTTCCAGCATGTCGATCAACTGGCGGAGGCTCTCGATGTCCACCATGCTGCGTCCGGTGCGCGGGTCGGGCAGGCCGGCCATCACCAGTTCCGCGTTGCGCGCGAGAAAGGCGAGCAGATTCTTGAAGGCGGGCGACGGGTTGTGCGTATTGGCCGGGGCCGCCACCGCCCCCGAAGGTGTATTGCTTAGCGAAGCTGGAGTCGCAGGCTTGGCAGCGGCCTGCTGTGCCTGCGCGGCTTCCTGCTTGCGCTCTTCTTCGACAGCTTCCTTGCGAAGCTCGCCTTCGTTGGTGAAAAGCCGCCGGTCGATGACGCGAAAGGTTTCTTCTGGTTTGTGGTCGCTCACAGAGGTCTACGTAGCTCGCTCCATTTGGGATGTCGGCCCGCGCTGGCCCGCATTGAGCACGCCTCGCGTGGAATGTAAAGTCTAGCACCGGCAATCCGGCCCCAGCAAGCAACGGCGGCACCGGCACACCTGGCTGTGCGCCTTCGCGTCGCCGTGTAGTGGTGTCAAATGACACCAGCACGTCGCCGGCGTGACTTGTCAATCCTGGAAGCGTGGCTTAGAGTTTGCGTTTGGCCCGGTTGCTGAGGAGCTTTGTGTCCCGCCATTTTGAAGACTTAGTCGCGCTACAAACCCGCCTGCTGGACCCCAACGGCTGCCCGTGGGACCGCGAACAGACGCACGAATCGCTGCGCAGCTATCTGCTCGAGGAAGCCTACGAGGTCCTGGAGACGATCGACGCGCGGGATTACGCCAAGCTGCCGGATGAACTGGGCGATTTGCTGCTGCAGGTGATATTTCATGCGGAGCTGGCGCGGCGCGCGGGGCGCTTCGATATCGGCGACGTAGTCGAGCACATCCACGATAAGCTGGTGCGCCGCCATCCGCAAATGTTTGGCGAAGCGCGCGCCGAAACGGCCGGGGAGGTTGTGAAGAATTGGGAGCAGTTGAAGGTCGAAGAGCGCATAGCCGAAGGGCGCGGCGAGAAGCAGCGCGCGTCACTGCTCGATGATATCCCGCGCACGCTGCCGGCGGCGCACGAAGCCTACCAACTCACCCGTCGCGCGTCGCGCATCGGCTTCGATTGGGACGAACTCGAGGGCCTACTCGATAAGCTGAAGGAGGAAGTCGCCGAGCTGCGCAGCGCGATGGAAGAGGAAAACGCCGCGCGTCGCGAAGAGGAGATTGGCGATCTGCTTTTTGTGGCGGTCAATGTTGCGCGGTTCCTACACGTGGACCCGGAAATCGCGCTCAAGAAAGCCAATCGCAAATTCGAGCAGCGCTTCCGCGCGATGGAGGAGCAAGCCGCGCACACCGGCCGCAAGCTTGCCGACGTGCCGCGCGACGAGATGGAACGCCTTTGGGATTGGGCAAAGCGACAGGAGAAAAGCGGGCAGGAAGGATGACGGATAACGCAGAACTCAAAACGAGCTAACAGTCCACAGCCGACAGCTCACAGCAAGGTGGTTGTGGCAGAAGCAGATCTGTTGTTCCACTCGGGTATCACGGCAAAAGTTTCACTTGCGTGGGACGGCATCGGTGTTCAGCGGCACCGCCTTGATCAACACTAACTGTCGACTGTGAGCTGTCAGCTTGTTCTGAGTTCTGCGTTCTGAGTTCTGCCTTCTGCGTTAGCGAGGCGGCTTCTATCGTGTCGGGTACAGCGTGCGGCGGAGCGTGTTGACGCTCGTTCCGCTTCCTCACTACAATCAGGATTACGGCAAAATGCGCACTGCATTCATCCATGACAAGCGCGGCCAGAGCATTCTGGCCGACGTGATCCGGCTCTACATCGAGACGGGGGAGCCGGTGTCGTCGCGCTCGATTGCGCAGCGGCACGCGGAAGCGCTAAGCCCTGCGACCATCCGCAACGTGATGGCGGAGCTGGAGGAGAGCGGCTTCCTCTACCAGCCGCACACCTCGGCCGGGCGGGTGCCGACGGCGGAAGCGTACCGCTACTATGCGCAGCAGATCGCGCGCGAAGGCACGCTGGAAACGGAAGACCGCGAATGGATCGAGCGCGAGCTGGGCAACGCGCAGACGCCGGATGAGTTGATGGAGCGGGCGAGCCACGTGCTCTCGAAGCTGTCGAAAGGATTGGGGATTGTGGTGACGCCGTCGCTTTCGCGCACGGTGCTGGAGCACATCCGGTTTGTGCTGCTGCCGGACGGGCGGCTGGTGGTGGTGCTGGTGGCGGCGGGGGGCCTCACGCGCGATAAGGTAGTGCGCGTGGAGCGGGCCTTCAAGCAGCCGGAACTGGATCGCACGGCGGAATTTCTGAATTCGCATTATCGCGGCTGGACGCTGGACGGTATTCGCGCGGACCTGACCAAGAGGATCGAAAGCGAACGCGAGCGTTACGACCGGCTGGCGGCCGATGCGCTGCTGTTGTGCGCGCCGGCGATTCTCGAGGACCGCACGCCGCCGCAAGTGTACGTGGAAGGCGCGGCGCAAATCGCCACCGCGCCGGAATTTGCGGGGCAGGATGAATTGCGCGGGCTGCTGGCGGCGATCGAAGAAAAGAAAAAGTTGGTGGCGCTGCTGACCAGTTGCATCGAGACGCCGGAGCCGGTGCACATTCAAATCGGGATCAGTGAAATCAGCAATGCGGGGCCGCATCTGGCGCTGATCAGCGCGCCGTATGTGCAGAGCGAAGGGCCGCA
>JBOGNS010000031.1:0-3824 GCA_050747305.1 Candidatus Acidiferrales bacterium
GGTCCAGCGGCGTGAGCCGCGTGACGCGCTGGAACTCAAAAGTATTCTGTTCCTTCTCGCGGTTGATGGCGGGAAGGCACGCAAACCCGCCGCCCACCACGAGCACCAGTAGCTGTCCCCAGAACGCGATCTCAAAAAGCTGCGCGCCCCACTGGCCCGGTGGATCACCTGTATCCCAGCTTTCATAAAGCGCCCAGCCGATGCTCAGCGAAAGCGCCGCGGCGATCGCGGCGACCGCGGCCATGCGCCCCGGCCGCAGGCTGGCGCGGAAATTGCGCCGCAACTCCGGATTCGAGAACAGAAACATTACATGACCTCACGAGTAGGACAGGCCTCCTGGCCTGTCCTCGCGAATCGCTCCTCAACTCCGCCGGACGATTGCCGCTTGCGCTTTTGCCACAGCCGGACAGACCAGGAGGTCTGTCCTACATCACCTCGCCACTGGAAATGCGGAAGAAAAGCTGCTCAAGCGACTCCGTGATTTCCTCCACGCCGCACACTGGGGCGCCCGCGCCGACCAGCGCACGCACCAGCTCCGCCAAGTCCGCTTCGCTGCCCGCGAGTTCGAACACCGCACTGCTCGACGTCGCGGAAGCAGGCGCCGCGGCAGTGGCAGGCGGAAAGGGCGCGCCTGGGGCTGCCACTGCTGCCGGACCGCGCGCATCGGCGCCAACATTGGTAACGCCCGGCCGGGCCGCCAGCCAATCGGCGAGCGCAAAGCCCGGCGCCGCCAGCTTGATGCGCACGCGCCGCGCACCGCTGGCCGCCGCGCCTTCGCCCCGGAGAATCTGCTCCAGCGAGCCCAGCCGCACCAGCTTGCCTTTTTCCAGAATGCCGATGGAGGTGCAAATCTCTTCCAGATCGGAGAGCACGTGCGAAGTGATGAAAATGGTTTTGCCCGCGCGCTGCAAATCCTTAATCAGCAGCTTCAGTTCATGCCGCGCTTTGGGGTCGAGGCCGGAAGCCGGCTCATCCAGCACCAGCACCGGCGGGTCGTGCAGGATGGCGCGCGCGATGCCCAGCCGCTGTTTCATGCCGCGCGAGAGCCCGTGGATGAAAGCGTCGCGCTTCGACTCCAGTCCCATCAGCTCGATCACTCGCGTGATGCGCGCCGGGATGGCGGCCTCATCCATTTTGTAGGCGTGGGAAAAATAATCGAGATATTCCCACGATTTCAGGTCGTCGTAGAGTGCGAAGAAATCCGCCAGATAGCCGATGTGCTTTTGCGCCGCTTCCGGCTCGCGCTCCACGTCGATGCCGTTCACCGTCACGCGGCCGCCCGAGGGCATCAGCAGCCCGCAGATCATTTTCAGCGTGGTGGTTTTGCCCGCGCCATTCGGCCCCACCAGACCGAAGATTTCGCCGGCGGGGATGTGCAGCGAGAGCCGGTCGGCCGCGAGCACGTGCCCGCGCTTCCCGGAAAGGTCGTATTCCTTGGTTAGGTTTTCAACGCGGATCACTGGGCAACTCCGTAGCGCAGAGTGTGCTCCCGATTGGCTGGCAGTTCAAGTCCGTAATCAGGAAGCTACTGTTATTTCGCTGCCGTGGGATGAAACGATGCGAGCAGCGCGAAAGTTCCAAACTTTTCAGTGCACCTAACGTGGTCTGTCGTTCCGAGGGGGCCGTAGGCTGTGTGTCTGCAATTTGCTCCAACGCCGCGTGCGCTTGCTCCGTCGTGCGGCGGGGCGCTTCGCCGTGCATACATGGGACGCAAATCGCGCCCCGGCTCTGTAAGTCGCTTTGACGCTTACAGCAGCTCGAGGGGGCCGAGCGGTGTTTGCTGGGAGGCTACGATCAGTTCGCCGGCAAAGGCGGCTTCGACGGGGCGGCGGCGCAGCGCTTCTTCGGCCGAAATGCGCGCCACGTCGGGGTTATTGTTCTGCTCCGACAAATGGGCGAGCACCAGGTAGCGAGCGCGCGCGTCGAAGCCATCTGCATCGGCGAGGAACTCGCTCAGCGCATGGTTCGACAAGTGCCCCGTGCGGCTCATCACACGCTGCTTGATGTACCACGGATACGGCCCCACCTTCAGCATGTCGAGGTCGTGGTTCGATTCCAGAATCAGGCAATCGGAATCGCGCAGGTGATACTTCACCAGCTCCGGCAGGCACCCGAGGTCGGTGACCAGCGCCACCTTGCAGCCATTGGAACGGAAGGTAAAGCCGACTGGCTCCGCTGCGTCATGCGGGATGCGGAAGACGTTTACTTCGATGTCGCCGATGGTGAGCCGGTAGCCGGCGCGGATGTACTCGACGCGGTCCAGCTTTCGCGCCGCCGCTTCGGAAAGGTTCAGGCGCACTTCGTGCAGCGTGGGCTCGGTGAGAAAAACGGGCGCGCGCCAATGCCGCGCAAGCTGCGCCATCCCGCCGCTGTGATCGCTGTGTTCGTGGGAAATCAGGATGCCGTCGAGGGAATCAAACGCCAAGCCCAGCGCCGCCAGCCGCCGCAGCATTTCTTTCTTGCCCAGGCCGGCATCCACGAGGAGGCGGCTGCGCCCGGTTTCGAGCAACGCGCAATTGCCCGAACTGCCCGACGCCAATATCGATACCCGGAACCCGATGCTCGTTCCCCCTTCGAGCAAACCGCGCGGCGCCTAACCCCAATCGGCCGCGTCACAGTTTTTCCGAGTGTGGCAAAGTGCGCCGCAGGCGTCAACTATCAGTTTGTTCTGTTCTTAACGAACCCAATTCTCCGTCTGCAAATCTGGAACGGATGCAAAGGGCTCATCGTTGGTCACGAGGATCGCCTCATGCTGAATGGCGATGGCAGCCTGCCAGAGGTCGTTTTGCGGAATGGGTGTGCCCCTTCGCCCCAGGGCAAGTTGCAGATCGCTATAGATGTCCAGTGTTCGCCGCGTCGGGTAAAGAACATGAAACGCTTGAGAAATTCAGAGTATCTGAGGAGGTTCTCTGTCCGACGAGCGAACGCTTGGCTCCATGAAGAAGCTCGACGGCGGTGATAAACGGCAACCTTACGGGCGCAGTGCGCTCGACACTCTTACGGACTGCGGTCAGATTTTGGAAAAAATAGATGACAGTATTGGTGTCGAGCAGATACTCATTCGGCACCGATTTTTTCGAAGGCTTCTTCGATGTCCCGGATCATCTTTCCGCTTCTTCAGGCGAAATAATGCCACAAAACTCCGTCAATGCCCTTGGTGGTGCGGATGGCCCCTGTCGGGGCCCTTTACGCGGCGAATTGCCGCGAATGGTCACTTTCGGTTTGCGTGTGGTCTTCATCGTGCCCAGAATAACATGCCCGGTGGTTCGGCGGGGCGGCCTTTTTGGCTACTTAGCACGCCAGCATATCGCGCTTCAGGCGGAAGCCTTCGAGGTTGCCGACCAACGTAGCAGCGATGGCGTCGGTCTGGAAAAATTCCAGCGCCAATGCCTGCACTTCCTCGGCCGTAACCGCTTCGATACCGCTGAGCAATTGCTCTACGGTGTGGAACTGCTCGAAGAAAATCTCCTGGCGCGCTACGTGGTGCATCCGCGAGCCGGTGGATTCCAGCGAGAGCAGCAGCGACCCGCGTATATTATCTTTCACTCTCCGCAATTCCTCCGGTGGCATCGGCTCCTGTTTCAGCAGACGAAACTCGCTCGCGATGGTACGAATCACTTTCTCCGCGTGTTGCAACGATGTGCCGGCATAGACCGTCAGCGTGCCGGCATCGCGATACAAGTTCAAGTCGCTGTACACCGAATACGCCAGCCCTTGCCGCTCGCGCACGCTTTGAAACAGCCGCGAAGAAGTGCCGCCGCCCAGCACGTTGCTGAGCAAGGCCATCACAAAACGCTTTTCGTGGGCCATAGGATACGCGCGCA
>JBOGNS010000032.1:0-2188 GCA_050747305.1 Candidatus Acidiferrales bacterium
CGACCAACGCGCGCAATTCTTACCACGACAATTGCGAGACTGTCAACGCAGGTCATCGAGCATTTGCTCCCGCCGGTACGGTCGCGCGGGGGCTTGCTTGCGCCTTCGTCTTGCGGCCGCGGCAGGCCGCAGCGCGAGGTCGCCTTCCATCCACCTGTTATCTGGAACCGGCAATCCGTCTGCGTTAGCATGACGCGCCATGCCGCGCGCAGTGGAGCAGATTCGTCGGATGCGAGGCGGAGCGCAAGCGCACCTGATGCGCTGCGACGACGGGCACTACTACGTAGTGAAATTTCAGAACAATCCGCAGGCCGCGCACGGCGGGCGCATTCTGGTGAATGAACTGCTCGGCACGCGGCTGGCGGCGCGGCTAGGGCTGCCCACGCAGCCCGCCGAAGTGGTGGACGTGTCGCGCGGGTTGATCGAGCTGACAGCGGACCTGGTGATGCAACTCGGCGCGGGCGCGGAGCCTTGCCGGCCCGGCTTGCAGTTCGGTTCGCGCTACCCGGGCCATCCGGCGGAAGTCGCGGTGTACGACTTCCTGCCGGACGAAAAAATGAATGACGCGGAAAATTTGGCCGACTTCGCGGGCGCGCTGGTGCTCGACAAGCTGCTGTGCAACACCAACGGGCGCCAGGCGATATTTTTTCGCTCCGACGGCGCGGCCGGGCGTTCGCGTTATCAGGCTGTGTTCATCGATCAAGGGTTCTGCTTCAACGCGGGCGAGTGGAGTTTCCCGGATGCGCCGCTGCGCGGCATTTATGCGCGGCATCGCGTGTACGCCGGCGTGACGGGCATGCAATCGTTCGAGCCGTGGCTCGAACGACTGCAGCGCATCACGTCCGGCGTGCTCGACGAGATTGCGTCTGCGATTCCGCCGGAGTGGTACGATGGCGACCAGGATGCTTTGTTCGCGCTGCTTGAGCAGGTCGAGCGGCGGCGCAAGAAAGTTCCGGACCTGATTCAGGACGCGCGGAATTCATCGCGCCAGCCTTTCGTGAATTGGAAGTGAGCCATGCCTGAAAACAGGAAGTAAGGAAGTAAGGAAGCAAGGGAATGAGGATCTGCGCGGAGGAGCCATGGCTGAAAAAGAATTGTTATGTACTTATCGAATCCTGCGTTACACGCCGAACCTTTTGCGCGATGAGCACGCCAATATCGGCGTGCTGCTGCACGAGCCGGCGCACGGCCGGCTGGAAATGCGACTGATCGAAAGCGAGGGCGAGTATGCGCGCCTGCGCCGGCTCCATCCTGCCGCCGATTTGGAGTTGCTGCGGGCATTAGACTCGGAGCTGCGCGCGCAACAAATGGCATACGATGGCAGCGGCACGGCGTGGCTCGCGAAATTGGATCAGACGTTGTCAGGCGCCATCCAAATGAGCCCGCAGCGTGCGGTGATCGCTGAAGATTTTGAGGCGGAACTCGACCGCATCTATCGCGATCAGGTGGAGCCGGTGCGCGGCGCGCGGGCGGCGGATCGCTTGCATTCGCGCGCGGGCATTCGCACGCGCGCCAACGAAATCTTCCGGCGCACCGGGATTCACACGCGGTTGAAACATAATGTGGGCGTGGAAGAATTCACTTACGCCGGCGACCCCATGCGCTTCGACTATGGCTATCGCAAAAATGGAGCGCAGGGCTTCGTGCAAACGCTGGCATTGGAACGCGACCCCGCGCAGGCCAAGGCGCTGGCGTTTACCAGCGAACGCATCCGCGCGAAAGCGGCGAGCGCCGAGTTCACGGCAATCACGGATCGGGAGCCGCGCAGAGACGTCGCGCGGCACCGGTTCGTGTCCGATCTGCTCGCCGATGAGGAGATCCGCCTGGTGCCGCTTTCGAACTTGGAAGGTTGGGCGCGCGATTTGGGCGCCACGCTGCACTAAAACAAGGAGTGGATATGCGAAGAGCCGCAAAGGCCGTCAAGTCTCAACGCCAAACGAAGCCTGAAACCGCGGAGTGCTGCCCGATTTGCGAAATGTTTTTTCGCGAGGAGCACGAAATTCTCGGCCAGGAAGGGCTGCGCCTGTGCCGCCAGTGCAAAGTGTTCCGGCTCTCGCCCGACACCAGTTCCAAAATCTGTTACCACTGCTTTATGCAGGGCGGTGGCGATGGCGACCGCTGCCCGATCTGCGCAAAACCGAATTGACCGCCGGCTATGGAGTGCGGCAGCGAAGCTGCCGCTTTGTTT
>JBOGNS010000033.1:0-3605 GCA_050747305.1 Candidatus Acidiferrales bacterium
CGGCCCTGACCAGATCATTCCCCTCTATGGCCTTCTCGGCGCCGCCGCCGGAATCGCGCTGATTTTTTGGGACAAGCTGACACAAGGTTTGCGCATGTTCACTGCTAAGCCGCCCGCTCTCAGGAAACAGGCGTAGTCCCAAGAGCCGGCCGGCCTGCCCAACTCAAGCACACACATGCCTCGGTTCGGCGACTAGTCGAACAGGTTATAGCGCAGGATCTGCCAAAAAGTCTTTACGCCGTCTCGCCAGGTGATCTTTTTCCCTTCTTCATACGTGCGGCCGGCGTATGAAATCGGCACTTCGTAGATTCGCCACTTCCCTTTCGCGATTTTGGCGGTGACTTCCGGCTCGAAGCCGAACCGCTCGCTCTTCAACCGCATACCACTCAGCACCTCGCGGCGAAAAGCCTTGTAACAGGTTTCCATATCGCTGAGCTTCAGGTTGGTGAGGACATTGGACATCAGGGTGAGCATCTTGTTGGCCAGGTAGTGCCAAAAGTAGTGTACGCGCTGCGGCCCGCCAAGGAAGCGCGAGCCATAAACCACGTCGGCGCGCCCGTCGAGGATCGGTTCCAGCAGTTTGGCATAGTCTCGCGGGTCGTACTCCAGGTCCGCGTCCTGGATAATGATTACGTCCCCAGCGGCTTCTTCAAAGCCGCGGCGGAGAGCGCTGCCCTTGCCGCGATTTTCCGCCTGAAGAACAATGCGGATTGTGTTCAGATCGAGCCGTGCGCGGCCTTCATGGATCTCGAAATCAGGCGCCCCGCCGGCTTTGCGGCGCGCCACTTCCAGCAGCCAATCGCGTGTGCCGTCAGTCGAGCCATCATCTACTACGATGATTTCGCGGGCCTGATTCACCGCCTGCACCCGTCGCAGGCACTCCGGCAGGTAAGCCCGCTCGTTGAACACGGGGATGACAACGGAAACCGTGAGATTGGCAGGCGCCTGCATTATGACTTGTGCGAGCGGATTTGTTGGCCGGCGCGACTCTTGATTCAGCGTCCCGCGGCTCATTATCCACCGCGCTCGAGTGATGAAAAAGAGGATCTCCGAAGCGGGCTTCGGCAAGCCGCCTTCCTCTGGAGGTTGCCGAGGCGGCGACCCGCCGGCGCGTCAGCGCAGAAGCACTTCGTACACTTGCTCGGAGCCCAAGTCAAGCAGCAGCAACGGCGAAGCGTACTGCCCTGCGGCGTATCCCTCATCTTCCAGTATGACACCAAGCGGGAAAGCCGGCATCATTCCGTTGACGACTACGACGAGCCGGGTGACCGGCTCCTTCGGTTGCAGGAAACGCTCCAATTTACGGGTGCGAAAATAATACTTGATCGAATTCTCGGAGAATAGGGAGTACAACACGCGGTCACCCGTCTTCAGCTCGCGTTGCAGGAAATCGACGATTTCCTCCCCGTGCATCAAGGTCGTGCGCTCCGCTTCGGCGTCGAATAGATAAGGCGCCTGCGCCGTGCGGTAGCTCCACCATCCCGAAATCGTCAGCGCCAGCGTCAAGACCAGCGCCCCGCCCACCCACAGCCGCGTTCGCTCGCCCAGTTTCATGCAAAGGAAGTTTAATCCTCCCGCGGCCGTCAGAATGAACAGGGGAAAAAGGAAGACCAACATTCTTGCTCCCGGTGCCACACGCTGGAGCACGATGAGCACCGGCACCGTGAAGGCGGCAATGGCCACAGGTACGCGGTGCGAGTTAATCCGCCGGTGCGCCAGCAGCGCCACCACCACTCCCACACCCAACAGCACTTGCACTTCGGTGGGCAGGCCATGCCGCCACGCCGCCATGGACTTGCCAAGATAGAAAGGAAAGGCCGAGAAAAACCGCGGCCAGGACCCCGAAGCCACATGCTCGTTCGCAATCAAAGCCGCCGGCCCTGAAATAAGAAGGATAGGGCCGTACAGCAACACTGTCAGTACGGCGGCGAACACCAATGTTGCCCCCAGCCGCAACAGCAGCGCCGCCCGCGATCCTGGCGCATCACCCACGGCGAACGTCGCGCCCAGCCAGGCAGCCACTACTGCCAATGGATACAACATCAACGGAACCGTATAGAAACCGAGAGCCGCAGTGAGCGCAAATGCCAGCCACGCCGCCAAATTATTCCGCTCCCGCAAGTACAGGCCCAATCCGATTAACACCATGAAGCAAAGCATCAAGAGTGAGTATCCCCGGCTATTCACCGAATAGCCGATCAAGGGTGGCGACACGGCCAGCAAGCATCCGGCGAGCAGCCCCGCCCATCTGCCGTAGAGTTTCTGTGCCACCGCGTAGCCCACCGGCACCACAAGGATCCCGGCCAACAACGCGGGAAGCCGCAAGGCCCACAGTTCCTCTCCCAATAACGCGCGGCTCACACTTACCAGCACCGAGTGCAGGACGTGGTTATTCGGTTCGGGGTACCAGATCGCAGGCAGCCACGCGGGGCGCCAGGCAAACCTCAAGAACGTTGTGCCCTCGTCCCACAGCAGAGGCTTACTGAGGTAAGCGACGCGCACCGCAACCCCTGCCGCCGTCAGCACCAACACGGTTCCCAGCCCCTTCAGCCCCGCCCCTCGCAAAGACCCTCTTACATCCTGGCTCAGCTCCGCCGCCGATAGCCTCAGTTCCCTCCGCCAGACCGCAACCCTCCGAAGCACTGGCTTGCGCGCCACAAACACCGTGAGGCCCGCGCCCAGCAGCAGGAACGAGGCAATCTGCATTCGTCCCACCGCTCCCGCAAAGATTTCCGCAGCAGTCTTCTGCGCCTGGCCGTGCGCGGCCACTTTGCTGACGTATGCTTCCACCCAAGGATAGGGAATCAAAGAACCAGCCAGGAGAAGAAGGGCCGACCCGATCAACAGGAGAATCGCAGCGAGCACGACGCGTGAACTGGCAATGTCGGCAGGATTCCCGCGTTCCGTGGGCATTGTGGAAGTATCAGCTAATCAAGAAATGTGAGCGAATCGTATCCGGCTCCCGCGCGCGTATTGTACACCACCCGAAAAAGTCGGGATGTGGCGCAAAATCTGCGTGGTTCGCCGCAAGCCACGCGGCCGTGGAATAGCCGATTAACGGATCGGCTCCAATACCACAATCTCAGGAAGCGTCGCACGGAAAGGCCAGTTCGGGGGAACATCGGCCGGGGGAATCACGCGTGTCTCCCGGTAGTGCTGGCGCAGCGATTCTTGAATTTCCCCTGGAGGATACAACAGTTTCGCGCCCCCAAACCGCCGCGCCAGAATCTTGCGGTAAGTCTTTCTGCGAATGCGTTCCACAAGGTCCGGGAAGCCATCCATTATCCCCGTCCCGCTCAGAACGCCGATCGAGCCGACACGATCCTTCATCACTACGTTTTCCGGCAGGTACACCCAACTGCCCAGATCCAGCAGCACGCTTTCACGCGGCAGCCCGGCGAACTCCTCCTCGACCTGCTTCACGTAGCGAAGCGCTGCTTCCGTGTCCACAGCGTGGATGCGCATGAAGCCCAGCGTGGCGCACAAAACCACCACCGCCGCGCTGAGCGCGAGCAGCCGCCACCATCGCTCGACTCGCGCTTCCTTCTCCGCAGCAGAAGCTTCCGGCCACCGGTACGCCAATGCAAGAACGAACCATCCCATTC
>JBOGNS010000034.1:0-2215 GCA_050747305.1 Candidatus Acidiferrales bacterium
GGCGTTAGCCGCCGAGAGAGATGGCCGGGCGTATACTCCTGCCGTGTTGTCGAGGTGAGCTATGGGCAAGATCGAGAGTCTCGAGAAGCAGATTCAGCAGCTGTCCCCGGAGGAGCTCGCTGAGTTCCGGCGCTGGTTTGCCGAGTTCGACGCACATCTCTGGGATCGGCAGTTCGAGTCGGACGTCAAGGCGGGGAAGCTGGACGCGCTGGCCGAAAAGGCGCTTCGCGCCCATGCGGCCGGCGAGTCCACAAAGCTTTGAATCATCACGCCACGCCCGACTTCTGGTCCTGCTACCGAGCTGTTCCCGCTGAGGTTCAGGAGCTCGCTGACAAATCGTTCTCCCTTCTGAAGGCCGACTCTCGACATCCTTCGCTTCACTTCAAGAAGGTCGGTCGGTTTTGGTCCGCGCGTGTCGGGTTGCATTACCGGGCTGTCGCCGTGGAAGCGCCTGATGGTCTTCTGTGGTTCTGGATCGGCACTCATGCGGACTACGACAAACTCGTCGGCTAACCCCGTATATGGACTCCCCCCACAAGGGAAGAGGCTGACCGATAGGTCTGGCACGGCGGGAACGCCTGCAGTCGTATATCCGGCATCGTGAGTGGGCTCTGGGTGGCCCGTGCCGACATGGAATCTGCGAGCACCGAGGCGCCAATCGTTGCAACGGGCAAGTGCGCTGTGGCCAGCGGCTCTGCCGGCGGAGTTATCGGCGTCATTCGGTGCGGGGGTGACCCGGGGTGCCATGGTGGGCGATCAGTCTCTACGCAAGCGCTGGTGGGGTGAGTTCGTCGGGCAAGTCCTCTTCGCGCGCTCAGGCGGGTATCGGGTAGGCACCACGGGTGATCTTCTTCTCCAGCCGTTTGACCTGCCCGTAGGGCGAGCCGTCGCGCAGACACGCGTAGCAGATGCGCGCGAGCTTGTTGGCGAGCGCGCAGGTGGGCTTGTTGTGATTGGTTCGCCGCTGCACGGCGAGCGCCCAGCTACGCAGCCCGTCGACCGGGCGCGCGGCCTGGGTGGCGGCAGTGGCCGCGCGCAGCACCGAGCGTGCGCCATGGGTGAGGAGCATGCGCAGGTAGCGGTCGCCGCGCTTGGAGATGCCGCCGATCCGCCGCGTGCTGCCCGAGGAGTACTCCTTGGGGGTCAGGCCGAACCAGGCGGCAAAGTGCCGCGCATCGCGAAAGTGGCTCACGTTGCCGCTGGTGGCGGCGACCATCGCCGTGGCGGTGAGAAGCCCCACGCCGGGGATCGACAGGAGCGTCGTGCACGCAGCCGACGCACGTGCCGTTTGCGTGAGCTCACGCTCGAGCTGCCCCACGCGCGCCTCGAGCAGCCGGATCTCCTCGACCAGCAGCTTCATCGTCCCGCGGACGAGCTCAGGGATCGCCGAATTCGGTTCGGCCAGCACCCGTGCAATCTGCTCCAGCCCAGTGCGGGCGCCCTGGGCGATCGGGATGCTGAACTCCCGGCAGAAGCCGCGCAGCGCGTTGATCCGGGAGGTGCGCGTGGCCATCCACAGCGAGCGCGTCCGATGCAGCGCCTGGAGGGCCTGCTCGTCGACCGATTTCACGCGCACCGGGACGATGTCGGCGCAGCGTGCCGCTTCCAGCAGCGCGCAGGCGTCGGCCGCATCAGTCTTGTTGCGCTTGACGTAGGCGCGCACGTACGGTGCCGGCAACAGCCGGACTTCGATGCCCAAGGCGCCGAGCCAGCGCGCCCAGTGGTGAGCGCTGCCGCAAGCCTCCATCACGACCAGCCCGACGGCACGGTTGGCGAACCAGCGCTCGAATTGGGTACGCGTCAGGCGCTGACGTTCGACGACGCGCCAGTTCGCATCGGCGATCGCAAGCCGGAAGACGGACTTGGCGAGATCAACGCCCACGATGGGCAGCGCAGCGGTAGGATTCATCTCGGACTCTCCTCGGTTGAGCGCTGACACCCCACACCACATGAGGCCAGCTGGCACGATGATGCCGAAAAGCCGAGGGGAGTCCATCCCATCATTCGAGCGGACGCGCGGAAGCGTGGTTTGGTGTTCGCTTAGCGCCGTGCTTTGCGGGCGTATTTTGGCGCACGCCGCTCAACGGCAGCGTTAG
This sequence comes from Candidatus Acidiferrales bacterium, assembly GCA_050747305.1. Taxonomy (GTDB): domain Bacteria; phylum Acidobacteriota; class Terriglobia; order Acidiferrales; family UBA7541; genus JBOGNS01. The sequence goes on from JBOGNS010000034.1 coordinate 2,097, forward strand.
CCGCCGAGAGAGATGGCCGGGCGTATACTCCTGCCGTGTTGTCGAGGTGAGCTATGGGCAAGATCGAGAGTCTCGAGAAGCAGATTCAGCAGCTGTCCCCGGAGGAGCTCGCTGAGTTC
>JBOGNS010000035.1:0-7199 GCA_050747305.1 Candidatus Acidiferrales bacterium
GAAGAGGCGCACGCCGGTTTCCGCGCAGTTTTTGGTGAGGGTGTCGAACTGGGCCTGGGCGCTGGAGTCGAGGATCGGCAGGTGGCGATCCTTGGTGGGGACGGAGTGATCCATCACCGCGAAGGTGAGATCGGGACGGCGCACTTTGCGGCCGGATTCCTTCAGCCCGGCGAAGGCCTGCGGGGAAGTACCCTCGTGAATCAGGTGGCGGTCAATGTAGAGGATGGCCGGCTGGGCGGGCGGCTGGTGCACCACATGAGCGTCCCAGATTTTGTCAAACATCGTGCGGGGCGGCATCGTGGAAAGCCTATTCTAGCAAAGGTTGCGGGGTTGTGGAAGTTGGGGAGATTGAGGAGGGGAGGTGAAGGAAGTGAAGGAGGTGAAGGAAGTGAAGGAGGCTCCCGCCAAGAAAATGCAACCGTTGACGCCAGAAATCGCGTCGTAATTAATGGTGAGCCTCGTGATTCAGCCCAGTTTCGTGCAGCCACGGTCACCAATCGCTTACTTGTAGGAAACAAAGCGCGTCCAAATAGGTGTGGATGGGATGCTATAATGTTTTTGCGGGGCAGTGGCCCCGAGGGAGCAAAGCAATGATGGCTTTCAGAAGAGTGATGGATTGGCCGCGCGGGCGCAAGGTTGCCGCGTCGGTGCTGGTGATGCTGACGCTGGCGGTCGGCATTGTAATCGGCAGCGTGGTGTCGGGCCGGGTGAGCGCGACGCGCGAGCAGAATGGAGGGGAAGGGGCGGCGTTGCTGGCGGTGCCGAGCGCGCAGCAGCTTTCCGGCGTGTTTGCGACGATTGCGAAGAATGTGGAGCCGGCGATCGTGAATATTTCGACGACGCAGATCATCGAGCGGCGCACGCCGCGCGGGCAGCAACGGCGACCGCGCGTGCCGGATGAATTCGAGTTTCCGTTCGAGCGGTTCTTCGGGCCGTTTGAGGAAGGGCCGAGCGCGGCGCGCAGCCTGGGGTCGGGCGTGATTGTGGATAAGGGCGGCTACATCCTGACGAACAACCACGTGGTGGAGCAGGCCACGAAAATCGAAGTGCGGCTGGGAGACCGTAATGAGCGGTACACCGCGAAAGTGGTGGGCAGCGATTACGAAACGGATCTGGCGGTGATCAAGATTGAGCCGACCGGCGACCTGCCGGTAGCCAAGCTGGGCAACTCGGATGGCGTGCAGGTGGGCGATTGGGTGCTGGCGTTCGGCAGTCCGTTTGGGTTGCAGGCGACGGTAACGGCGGGGATCGTGAGCGCCAAGGATCGCGCGAATCTTACGCAGCAACAGTTCCAGCGGTTCATTCAGACCGATGCGGCAATTAATCCGGGTAATTCCGGCGGGGCGCTGGTGAATCTGGCTGGCGAGGTGATCGGGATTAACACAGCAATCGCCACGACGCGCGGCGGGTACGACGGGGTTGGCTTTGCGTTGCCGTCGAATACTGCGATTGAGGTGTACAACGATCTGATTAAGTTCGGGCGGGTGACGCGCGGCTCGATCGGGGTGACGTTCAATGAAGAGCGCAGCACGAACGACATCGTGCTGGAGGTCCTGGGCGTCGAGCACGGCATTATTTTGGAGTCGGTGGAGCCGGGCAGTCCGGCCGACAAGGCGGGCCTGCAGGCGGAGGACGTGGTCACCGCGGTAAACGGCCAGCCGGTGCGTACGGGCACGGATCTGGTGGATCCGATTACGCACACCGCGATTGGCGAGAACGTCCGGATTACGTTCGTGCGGGACAAGGTGAAGAAGGAGACACAGGTGAGCGTGGCGGACCGGGCCGTACTCTTCCCGGAAACCGCGTCGCGCGAGGAAGAGCCGGAAGAGACGGGTCCGGCGGTGATGGGCCTGCGGGTGGAAGAGCTGACACCGCAAATCATGCGGCAATTGAGCATGGAAGGCCGCTCGGGCGTGGTGGTCAGCCAGGTGGAGCCGGGGAGCTTTGCCGAAGACATCGGCTTTATCCGCGGCGATGTGGTGTCGGAAGTGAATGGGAAGCCGGTGGCCAGCGTGGCGCAGTTCTCGCAGGCCATTGACAAGCTTCAGCAGCGGCAAAATGTGGTGTTCAAGGTGCATCGCCGCGGCGGCGACCGTTCACTGACGTTGTTCCTCGCGGGGCGGTTCGAGAAATGACGCCGCCTACGCCGGCAAGTCGCGTTTGCAAGGCTCCGTGGAAGCGCGGAGCTTTCACCGTGGCGGTGATGGTGGCGGCCGCGGCGCTATGGTTCCTCCCTGCCAGTGCGCAGAGCCGGAAGGCGGGTGCCACCAAACCGAGTGGCGCAAAAAGTAGCGCCAAGGCAACGCCCACCAAAGCACAGAAGAAGAAAAGGCCGGTATCGCGGCGGCGCCGCGCGCGGAGGCAATCCGCGCCCACGGCTGAGCGCGTCCGGGAGATCCAGTCGGCGCTTGCGAAAGCAGGGCATTATCAAGCCACGCCCAACGGAAAGTGGGACGGCAAGAGCGTGGAAGCGATGAAGGCTTTCCAGGAAGCCAACGGGCTGCGGCCCAGCGGGAAGCTGAACGCGCGCAGCTTGCAGCTTCTCGGCTTGGGGTCTGAGACGGCAGGGTTGGCGCCGCCGCGCACGCCGGCAGCGGTTACCAGTGGTTCACGCCAGTAGGAAAGTCAAAAGTAAAAAGTAAAAAGTAAAAAAGCCTTAGAGTCAGTTCTTCAACGCAGATGAACGCGGATCGAGCAGATAAGCGCAGAATTTGCGTTTATCCGCGTTTCAGGTTTCACTTTCGTTGCCACTTTCGGCAACGCGCCACACTAGCGACTTGTTCGGCGGTTGCCATCACCTAAATTAAAAGGCTCAAAGCACATCAGCCAACTGTTTAGAGGCGACAGTTCGGCAGCGGACAAGCTGCGGGCGATGGCTTGCAATATGATGGCTAGAGTGCGCTTGCTACGAGGCGCGCGAAAGGAGACAGGCCCGTCGGCCACTAGCCTCAGGGTAAACAGGTCCTACTGTCTTGCTGTAAGCTGTTAGCTGTCGACTGTCGGCTTTTTACGTAGTGAGGGACGTGAGAGGAGAAGGAATCATGGCAACTGCGGTGATGCCGAAGGTACACAAGAACTATATCAATGGGGAATGGGTGGAGGCGCGCGGGGGAAAAGCGTTTGAAAATCGCAACCCGGCGAATACCGGCGAGATGGTGGGGATGTTTCCGTCGTCGAGCGAAGCGGATGTGAACGCGGCAGTGGACGCGGCCAAGGAAGCGTACAAGACGTGGCGGCTGGTGCCGGCGCCGAAGCGCGCGGAGATTTTGTTCCGCGCGGCGGAATTGCTGGTGCGCCGCAAGGAGGATTATGCGCGCGACATGACGCGGGAAATGGGCAAAGTGCTGGCCGAGACGCGCGGCGACGTGCAGGAAGCGATTGACATGACGTACTACATGGCGGGGGAAGGGCGGCGGCAATTCGGTCAGACCACGCCCTCGGAGCTGCCCAACAAATTTGCGATGTGCGTGCGGCAGCCGGTGGGCGTTTGCGCGATGATTACGCCGTGGAATTTTCCCATGGCCATCCCGTCGTGGAAGGTGATGCCGGCGCTGGTGCTGGGAAATACGGCGGTGCTGAAGCCGGCGTCGGATACGCCGCTATCGGCCTACAACCTGGTGCAGGCGCTGATGGAGGCGGGGGTGCCGCGCGGCGTGGTGAACTTGGTGACCGGGTCGGGCGGGAAAGTGGGATCGCCGTTGATGAGCCATAAGGATGTGAACCTGGTGAGCTTCACCGGCTCGACGGAAATAGGGCGCGCGGTGAGCGAGGCGTGCGCGCCGGACTTCAAGAAGTGCCAGCTCGAAATGGGCGGCAAAAACATGATTATCGTGCTGGACGATGCGAACCTGGAGTTGGCGGTGGACGGCTGCTTGTGGGGCGGTTTCGGCACCACCGGCCAGCGGTGCACGGCGACGAGCCGCATCGCGGTGCACAAGAAGGTGTATCGCGAATTCGTGGACTGCTACGTGGAGCGCGCGAAGTCGCTGAAGGTGGGCGATGGGCTGGATCCGAGCACGGAAATGGGGCCGTGCGTGAGCGAGTCGCAACTGAAGACGGTGATGGAGTACGTGGAGATTGGCAAGAATGAAGGCGCGAAGCTGGCGGCTGGCGGCCATCGGCTGGAGCAGGGCGCGCACGGACACGGCTGGTTCCACGAGCCAACGGTGTTTGTGGATTGCGATGCGCAAATGCGGGTGATGCAGGAAGAAATTTTCGGGCCGGTGGTTTCGATTGCGCCGGTGGATAGCCTGGAGCAGGCGGTGGAAGTGAATAACGGGGTGATTTACGGGCTTTCGTCGGCGGTGTACACGCGCGACGTGAACAAGGCATTTCGGGCGATGCGCGACCTGCACACCGGGATCGTTTATGTGAACGCGCCGACGATTGGCGCGGAAACGCACATGCCGTTTGGCGGAGTGAAGCTGACGGGCAACGGGCACCGCGAGGCGGCGGTTGCGTGCCTGGATTTTTACTCGGAGTGGAAAACGCTCTACATCGATTACTCCGACCGCTTGCAGCGCGCGCAGATTGATACCGGCGGGTTTGGGTCTACGGAGTAACGCAGCGCGGCAGAGCCGCAAGCGAACGATAAGTTGCAGGTGGGTTCAGTTGCAGTGCAGGGTCGAAGTGGCTAGTGGCTAGTGGCTAGTGACTAGTGGCTAGAACAGAAAAAAAGAGGCAGAATTCGTCGCGCCACGCAAAGATTTTGAACGCTAGTAGCGCAGGAACCCTGCGATCATGACGGGCGATCTCCAAAGCGCTCCGGTGAAACAAGAACAAGTCCCCGCACGCGGGATCGAGGTGCGGCACTGCCACGGCCTGGCGGAACTCGAGCGGTGCGCGCAGCTCGAGAAGGCGGTGTGGGGATTCGATGAGTGCGTGCCCATGCCGATCTATGTGGTCGCCGCGGAGACGGGCGGGCAGGTGCTGGGCGCATTCCTCGGGGAACTGTTGGTTGGTTTCACCATGGCCATGCCGGGGCTGCACGCCGAGGCTGGGCTGCTTCAGCCATTTCTACATTCGCACATGACTGCGGTGCTGCCCGGGTATCGCGATCGCGGCGTGGGGCGGCGGCTCAAGCTGTTTCAGCGCGAGGATGCGCTGGCGCGGGGGGTCAAGCTGGTGGAGTGGACCTTCGATCCGCTGGAGATGCGCAACGCGCATTTCAACTTCATGCGACTGGGCGCGGTGGCGCGGCGCTTTCTGCCAAATTGTTACGGCATCACGTCCAGCCCGTTGCACTGCGGCATGCCCACCGACCGGCTGGTGGCCGAATGGTGGCTGGACTCGCCGCGTGTGAGGGGCGCGCTGGAAGGCAGCAGCCAAGCGGTAGCAGGTGTTGACGCGAAACGCATCGCGGTGCCGGCACGGATGGAGGCCTGGCGCAGCACGGATCGCGCGAAGGCGATCGCCGAGCAGGCGCGCATCGCCGGGGAGTTCGAGCGGCTGCTGGCGCAAGGGTACGTGGTCACGGGAATTGAAAATACGCGCGAAGGCTGCGAATATGTGCTGGAACCCTGGGATGCTGTAGCGGCGGCCCTCAGGTCGCCATGAACTACCCCACAACGGCGCGGATCGCCGAAGGCTTGCATGCGCGTTCGTAAAGCTACGCTGCGCGAAATTCAGATGCCGCTGCTGGCGCCTTTCGAGACCAGCATGGGCCGTACGACTGTGCGCCGAATCCTGCTGGTGGAGGTGGAGGCCGACGGCGCGACCGGCTGGGGTGAATGCACGGCGGGTGAAGATCCTTTCTATAGCTACGAGACGCTGGATACGGCGTGGCACGTACTGCGCGACTTCATCTGGCCGATCGCTCGCGGGCGCGAATACGGCTCGGCGGGGGAGATCTGGGATTCGCTGGGGCAAATTCGCGGGCACAACATGGCGCGCGGCGGCTTCGAAACCGCGGCGTGGGACGCTGAAGCGCGCGCGAAAAACGTGCCGTTGTGGAAGCTGCTCAGCGGGGGGAATGGCGCGGCGCGCGAGGAGGTGGCTACGGGCGTCTCCATCGGCATTAAAGGCTCGCTCGATGAATTGCTGCTGGCCGTCAATACCGAGCTGCTGGCGGGCTACCAGCGCATCAAGATCAAGGTGAAGCCGGGCTGGGATGAGAAGCCGGTGGAGCTGCTGCGGCAGCATCATCCGCTGATCAAGCTGATGGTGGATGCCAACTCGGCCTATCGCCGCGAGGATTTCCCGCTGCTCAAGCGGCTGGAACGGTTTTTTCTGATGATGATCGAGCAGCCGCTGGGCTACGACGACTTGTACGCGCACGTCGAGCTGCAAAAGCAGATGGACACGCCGATTTGCTTGGACGAGTGCATCCACAGCCAAGCGCACGCGCGCGCGGCCATCGAGATGGGCGCATGCCGCATCATCAATATGAAGCTGGGGCGCGTGGGCGGGCACACCGCGGCGCGGCGCATCCACGACCTGTGCCGCGAGCGCGGCATCCTGAACTGGTGCGGCGGGATGCTGGAATCGGGCATCGGCCGCGCGCATAACATTGCCATGTCCACGCTGCCCAATTTCACGCTTCCCGGCGACGTGTCCGCCAGCCGGCGGTATTGGGCGGAAGATGTCATCGAGCCGGAGGTCACTGTGACGCCGCAGGGGACCATCCGCGTGCCTGCTGGCGCCGGCATCGGCTTCGAGCCGAAACGCGAACTCATCGAGAAGCTCACCGTGCGAAAGGAAGTCCTCACCTGATCTACGAGCTTTCACCATTGCCTGAAATTTTGCTTCGCGCTTTAACGCTTTCACCCTTTCACTCTTTAACTTTTTTTGCCGGCGGCTAATGTCACGCCTCACCCATCCCAGCAAGACGCTGCTGTTTGTCGCCATTGCCGCGATGGTGCTGATTTGGGGCGTGAACTTCATCATCGCCAAAACAACACTTCGATATTTCGACCCGATTACGCTGGCGTCGTTTCGCGTGGTGCTGTCGGCGGCGATGATCCTGCCGGTGTATTTCGCGATGCCGCGGCGGCGCGGCGGATTTTCACGCGCGGACGCGTGGGAGTTCATCAAGCTGGGATTTTTCGGCGTGGCGGTCAATCAGATGTGCTTCACGATTGGGATTCATTACACCACGGTGTCGCACTCGTCGCTGATTGTGGGCATGGGGCCGATTTACGTGCTGCTGCTGGCGTGGTTGCAGCGGCTGGAATCCATGACCGCGCAGAAACTCACGGGCA
>JBOGNS010000036.1:0-2555 GCA_050747305.1 Candidatus Acidiferrales bacterium
TTCATCGTCGAGGGGCCGTCGGCGGGCGGCTCGGCAAAGAGCGGGCGCGACCGCAAATATCAGGCCATCCTCCCGCTCAAGGGCAAGATCCTCAACGTGGAGAAAGCGCGCTACGACAAGATGCTCAGTCACGAAGAGCTGCGCATCATGATCACCGCGCTCGGCACCGGCATCGGTAAAGACGATTTCGACATCGCCAAGCTGCGCTACCACAAAGTGATCCTGATGACCGACGCGGACGTGGACGGCAGCCACATCCGCACGCTGCTGCTCACGTTTTTCTTCCGGCACATGCAGGAGCTGATTGCGCGCGGGCACGTGTATATCGCGCAGCCGCCGCTCTATCGCGTGAAGCGCGGCAAGACCGACCGCTACATCCGCGACGACCGCGAATTTGCGCTGGAGGTGATGGGCCACGCGGTCGAGGACCACATGGTGAAGCCCAAGAACGGCTCATCGCTGCAAGGCGCGAAGCTGAGCCAGTTCTTGCTCAACGTGCAGGAGTACGACTCGGTGGCCGTGAAGATTGGCCGCAAGCTGCGCGAGCCGGCGCTGGTGGAGCCGATTGCCAAGAGCGACCTCGAAAAGAAGACGGACTTCGAGGACAAGAAAAAACTCCAGAAGCTGGAGGCGGCCATCGAGAAATTGAAGCTCAAGCTCGATACGAAAATCGAATGGGACGAAGAGCACAGCCTCTACGAACTGTTGGTGAAGAACAGCGCCGAGGCGCGCATCAACTGGGCGCTGGTGGGGTCCGCCGAATGCCGCAAGCTGCGTTCGCTCTACGGGCAGATTGCAGAGCACGATGAGCCGCCCTTCACCGTGCAGCGCAACGGTCAGAAAGTGGTGATGGAAACCGCCAAGCACGTCCTCGATTTCGTGCTCGAAGATGCCAAGAAGGATTTCGCCATCACGCGCTTCAAGGGCTTGGGCGAAATGAACCCGGAGCAACTCTGGGCAACCACCTTGAACGCCGAGACGCGCACGCTGCTCCAGGTGAAACTCGAGGACATCGTCGAGAGCGATCGCATCTTCACCGTGCTCATGGGCGAAAACGTCGAAGAGCGCCGCAAATTCATCCAGGAAAACGCCCTCGACGTCAAGAATCTGGATATTTGAGGCACTGACGAGCCGGGCCGCGAGAACAGCGAAGCCGGCGCATTGAGCGCAAAGGGTTGCGAGTGAGCACAGCCACGTTCGAGCCGCGACTCGACATTCTGCCTCCCGCGCAGCGACGCTTGTGGGATGAGCTCATCGCCACGCCACAGCACTTTGTGCTGTACGGCGGCACAGCTATCGCGCTGCGGTTGGGGCATCGCCAGTCGGAGGATTTTGATTTTTTCTCGGCCGAGCCGTTTTCACCGCGATTGCTAAAGAGCGGCATCGGCTACTTGGATGGCGCGGAAATAATTCAGTCGGAGAAGAACACGCTTACGTGCATCGCGGACCGCGGCGGCCCAGTGCAGGTTTCGTTCTTTGGCGGGCTGGACTTGAACCGCGTGACGGATCCGGGCACGCCCGCAGGCCCAGTCGGCATTCGCGTGGCCGCGCTAGTGGACTTGATGGCGGTGAAGCTGGGAGTGGTGATGGAGCGCGCTGCTTACAAAGATTATTTCGATATCGCCGCGCTTTTGCGCGCGGGCGTCGGGTTAGCGGAGGGCCTGGGGGCGGCGCAAGCCATTTTCGGGCCATCGTTCAATCCGCTGATCAGCATCAAGGCGCTGATGTTTTACGACGATGGCGACCTGTCGCGGTTGGAGCCAGAGACGCGCAGCAAGCTGACAGAGGCGGCGCGCACCACGGACCCGCGAACGCTGCCGGTAATCGCGTCGCGAAAAGGACTGTTTTGAAAATGGGAATCGTCGAAATGCGCGAAGACCTGATGAAGGTGGCGCGCCGCGTGGTTTGGTACGACGCGCCCGCGCAGGTGCTCGGCACTCCGGCAGTGTTTCTCGCGCACTTGATGACTTACGGCACGATTCAGGACGTCGTCACCGCCGAGAAGTACTTCTCAGCGGAAGATTTTCGCTATGCGCTGGAAAACGCTCCGGCCGGCGTCTTTGATCCACGCTCGTGGGTCTACTGGAACACGATGTTCGATCGTGTGCCCGTGCCCACAATGCCGAGGCGCAGATTCACGGCGGAGAACTTGTAGAGGCGGGTTCCGTTCTGTGGAACCCGGCAGATTTCTTGCGCCACTGGTCACTGACCACCGGCCACCGATCACTGAGGTCCAATGGCTGACGAACAGACACCAACGACACCGACGAAGTCGCAGATATTGCCGGTCGATCTCGAAGCGGAGATGCGCAAGTCGTATCTGGATTACGCGATGAGCGTAATCATTGGGCGCGCGCTGCCCGACGTGCGCGACGGGCTCAAGCCGGTGCACCGCCGCATCCTCTTCGCGATGCACGAAATGAACCTTACGCCCGGGCGCAAGCAATCGAAGTGCGCCGGCGTGGTGGGCGAGGTGCTGAAGAAGTATCACCCGCACGGCGATTCGCCGGTGTACGACGCGCTGGTGCGCATGGCGCAGGAATTCAACATGCGCT
>JBOGNS010000037.1:0-4500 GCA_050747305.1 Candidatus Acidiferrales bacterium
CGCGTCGCAGCTTGCCAAGTCGGTGACTGCGCACGCCGCGTGGCGCAAGGCTGCGGTGATCAGCGTGGGCATCGCGCACGCCATCAACCCCTACTGCTACCGCTGCCCGCTCGGACTCACGTATCCCGATTGCGAAGTGCGCTGCGCGAACGACGTCGAAAACCTGATCCAGACGGGCACCAGCGGCTCGATTGCTGCGTTCATCGCGGAGCCGATTCAGGGCGTGGGCGGCTTCATCACCCCGCCGCCGGAGTATTTCAAAATCGTCTTCAAGGTCGTGAAGAAGTACGGCGGGTTGTTTATCTCCGACGAAGTGCAGACCGGCTTCGGCCGCACGGGCAAGAAATGGTTCGGCATCGAGCAGTGGGAAGTCACGCCGGACATCATCACTGCCGCCAAAGGCATCGCCAACGGCACACCCATGGGCGCCACCATCACCACACCGGAGCTGGCCGCGAAATTCCAGGGACTCACGCTTTCCACCTTCGGCGGCAATCCGGTGGCTACTACCGCCGCGCGCGCCACCATCCAGGTGATCGAAGAAGAAAATCTGCTGGAGAATTGCGACACCGTGGGCCGCTACTTCCGCGGCAAACTGGAAGAGTTGCAGCAAAAGCACGCGCTCATCGGAGACGTGCGCGGCATGGGCCTGATGCAAGGCGTCGAACTGGTGAAAGACCGCAAAACCAAAGAACCGGCGCCCGAAGCCACCGCGCAACTGATGGACCGCGCCAAAGAAAACGGCCTGCTCATCGGCAAGGGCGGCCTCTACGGCAATGTCCTGCGCCTCTCGCCCATGCTCAACATCGCCAAAGCCGACGTGGACGAAGCCATCCGCATCCTCGATAAATCATTCTCCGAAGTCCGGGCGTAACATAGCAGTGAGAACTCAATGGCTTGGCGCTCTACAAGTGCAAACTCGGTAGCCAGCCAGGCGGCCTGGCAGCCGCTCTTGGTGTGGACGCTGGCGGTCGGCTCACTTTTGATCGCAGGTGCCGTGGTCCTGCGCGGGCAATCCCGATCAGTGCAAGACCCGGGAATTCGTGTTGATGTTGACCTGGTGCTGGTACCTCTTTCGGTGACGGACCCTCGCGGGCGGCTGGTCACCGGCCTCGATCGCGGCCACTTCCGAGTGTTTGAGGACGGCGTGGAGCAGGAGATTCAGTCCCTGCACATGGAAGACGCATCTATTTCCGTGGCCATCGTTTTTGACATCAGCGGCAGCATGAAGCCCATCGTTCAACGGGCGCGTGAAGCTGCGCTGGAATTCGTGCGCACGGCAAACCGCGACGATTCCTTCATGATGATTGCGTTCAAGGATCGCGCCGAGGTAATCACCGATGCCAACACCACCGAAGACGAATTGCGGGATCGTCTGCTGTACACCAACGCGAGCGGCAGGACAGCCATGATCGATGGAATCTATCTCGCCCTGGCCAAATTGCGCGATGCGCCCACACGCCGGCGCACGCTGCTGGTGATTACGGATGGACAGGACAACCACAGTCGCTACAACGAACGGGATTTGGAGAGAGCAATTCGCGAAGCAGATGTCTCGATCTATGGGATTGGGTACGATGGGCTGGGAATCCTGTCGAAGTTCGCGCAGTCAACGGGCGGCCGCATTTTCCCGCTGGGCGAAGTGAAAAACACCGCCTCGGCGATTTGGGCCGAGCTGCGCAATCAATACGTGATTGGCTATCGCTCCAGCAACCACACGCGCGATGGCCAGTGGCGGAAAATCAAGATTAAGCTCCGCCCGCCTCGCGGGCTGCCGCCGCTTGAGGTCTATGCGAAGGCGGGCTACTACGCACGGATGAGATAGCTGATCTTGGTCATCGCGCGGATTCCACCTTATGCTCATTCTCACGCAGGGCGGTGCCGAAGTTGCGGCCGGCGAATGAGACGCCGCTGACCACGCGACCGACGGAGCGCACCCTCGCGCCTTTCGACGGTACACCGCCTTGCTCGACCAGTATCCAGATGCGGCCGGTGCCGTCGTCCAGCTCATATGCGCCCTGGCCGAGCGCGCCGAACGAGTTGGACACGTTGCCGCGAATCGCAACTTCTTTCCCCGAGAAGCGGCCCGGGTCGGCCTGAATCTCCGCCACGGTGGTTTGCTTCGGGCATCCCGCAAGCAGAAGGCAGGCGAGTGCCACGAAGGCCAAAGGAATGAGCCTCGAGCGATTCATTTTTTGCTCCTTGCGCAACCGAAAGAGGACGGGGCTTTAGAATAGCACGGGGCATGGCGCGGAAGCCGCGCGAGTGCGCTCGCCTCGCCCGCCTTAGTCCGTGACATGTTGCAGGCGCACTGGTTTCGAATTCGCCGGAAATGCTTACGCTGGAGGCCGGCAGTCCGACGTCTGTGCCTGACTTCCGATTTCATCCGCGTTTATCTGCGTTCATCTGCGGTTGCTACTGCTTTGCCGCTGCGCTCCAGTGTAGAGCGTTGAAGAGCAGCTTGAAGGTGGCGTGTGGCTGCGCGCGGAATTGCGCGGCGAAGCCGAGCAGCACCACGCGGCCCTGGCCGTAGGTCACGTCCACCACGCCGGCGCGATTGAACAGATGCTCGGGCCCGCCGATCCAGCCGCTTTGCAGCGCATTGGTCGCCGGGTATTTCGCGACAGCGCGCGCGGCGCTGGTGGTGAAGGGCGCGGAAAGCTCGAAGGCCGGATTGTCGCGGAAGTAGGCTGAAGTGCGCGAAGGCATGCCATAGCCGAGCGGGTGCTGGTTGTCGACAAAAATCTCCAGCACGGCGCCGGGGCAATAGAACTTGCCGCGCGGCACATCGCGCAGCACATTGCGCACGGGGAGACCCAGCTCGTCGATGGCCAGATCCGCCGCATCGCCGAGGGTGACTAGCGTGCCGCCCGCGCGCACGAATTGCTCGAGCGCCTTCACGCCCTTCTCGCCGATGCCGCCGCGATACTCCGGTCGAATCCACTCGCCGCGATTGCCGTTGAGGATGGAAGACTTCGACTGCTCGGCAAAAATGATGACGTCAAACTTGTCGCGGAGCTTGCCGGCCTGAACGTCGGCGTTGCGCAGCGTGGTGTAGGAGAACTCGTACTGTTCGAGCAGCCAGCGCGTCCAGCCTTCGTCCATAAGCGAGGTCCACGGTTGATACAGTCCGATGCGCGGGGCGGCCAGCCGCATCAGATTTCCGCGGATCGCGTTCTCCTCGGTCTGCGTGAGTTGCTCGCCGACCAGGCCCATTTCAGCGGTCATCGCCTGGAGCTTTTCCGCAGCGACGCCCTTGACGTACAGGCTGCCCACAGGGTAGGTCCAGCCCCGTGCGCTCGCTTGCACTGACTCGGTCGTCCAAGAAACTTCGGCGCCCGCTTTGAGCAGCCGATTGGTCAGCAGGGATTTGTTGTTGGGACCGGGCGCGATCACAAATCCCGCGCCCTCGCGCTTGGCCGCTAGGAGATCGCTTTTCGGGACCGGGATGGGGCTGACGCGCTCGTACTTCACTTGGAAAGGCTGATCGACGCGCACTGCCTCGACGCCCATTTGCAGCGGCAGCGTCCACCCGGCAACGTCATAGGGCCGCTCCGGCGCTTGCCCCGGCGCCGTGGGACGCATCGGATAGCGCTGCGGCTCGAGCAAATCTTTCGCATAGTTGCGAAACGGCTGGCTCATGGGAATCACGTAACTGCCCGCGTCGAATTTTCGCCCACCCGCTTCGAACGCTTCGTTCGAGCGATAAATCTCAATACCGGCGTCATCCAGCAAATCCAGCAGCTTATATACCGCGCCCAGGTCGTGCTGCTCCGGCGGCAGCACGTAGGCAAACGGGCCGCCTTTGCGCCCGGCTTCGATGGCCTTGCGATTCAGTTGATAAAAGTTGCGCTGCAATTTGACGCGGTCGTCTGCCGCGCCTTCGAGAAGGGCATAAGTGACGATCAGCTCGTAGTCCACGATGTCGCGCAGCTTCCACGTGCCGCCGAGCCACGGGCGCGGATAGTTGGTGCGCGGCCACGTGTCGCTGGGCGGCGCCAGCGGACGGCGCGGGTCGCGAGCGCGCCTGGCGCTTGGCTCATCCGCCCCTTCCGCCTGATCGGCGTCCCCGTTCCCACCGGCGCGCCGCTGCTCAATGGGACTCGCCATGCGAGTGCTCGCCACTTCCGTCAGCAGTCCGATCATGTTGTGGTACCACGCGCCATTTTTTGCCGAGCCTTGCCACCACCAGGTGAATCGCTCGCCGTAGCTCACACCCTCTTTGCCCGCCTGGTGCAGCGCATTGAACATGCGCATGCCCATCAAGTTGGCGCCGGCCATCACCGCGGGGTCGATATTCGGATTCGGCGGATCCACAAAGGGCGGCACGAAGATGCGCGCGCCGCTCGATCCCATTTGGTGCTCGTCGAGAAACACCAGCGGGAACCAGTCTTTGTAGAGCACCTGGGTGACATACTGCGTTTCCTTCTGCGTGAGCATGTAGGCGTCGCGGTTGTTGTCGTGCCCGGTGTACGGGTGATAGAGCCACGGCATCGGCGA
>JBOGNS010000038.1:0-4869 GCA_050747305.1 Candidatus Acidiferrales bacterium
GTGCAACGCATATCGGCTCGCAAGAATAACAGGAGGCAGAGACATCCAGCCTTACCTCGGTCATGTATGGTTATCATAATCTGCCTGTTTATGAATAGAGGGGGGCCTTAGAAAGGAATGCAATGAAGAGGTCTGTGGAATGTGTAGTCGGAGACCAGCCACAATGGATCCCGCCGCTGAGTCAGTCTAGACAGGCCGATATGGCCTGCGAGTGTCTCTACATCCGCAAGCATGTCATTGGTGGGCCGATGGCCGAAAGTCAGGGCTGCGGCACGAGGGATCGAGGTTCACCAAGTCCTGGCCACGTACATCGACCACCCGGTGAGGACGAGGCGGTCAACAGACCTTGAACTGCTGGATCGCTTGATCAGTGGCGCGGGCAGTAACGCACAGCAGGCTCTGGAGAGGTTCCGGGACAACCACGCTCTCGCTTCGGAGCGGGTGTTGGCGACGGAGCTATACATCGCGCTGGACGCCGACTTCAACCCCATCGAAGATGGGGTGCCCGACGCCAAACATCCGGGAAGCGGGCAGACGCAGAACGCTGCATACGAGGGCACACTTGATTTGGTGCTCCTCGATTCGGGCACGGATCCAGAGATTGATGATTGTAAGAGCTACTACCAGATCATCGACCCAGACTGCCTGGGGCTACGGGTTGAGTTTGCCGGCGGCGAGGACACGAAAGACGGTTCTCTGCGCTCAGGGTGACGTGCGGCGGGGAGGGAGTGAGGGTTTGATGTGGCCGTTGGCGAGTTGGTGGAGGGCGTCGAGGCGGTCGCCGAGTTCGGAGGCGGTGAGCAGGTTGGCGCGGAAGAGATTACGCAGGTGATCGGCGGCGGGGCGGTCGCGCTTGGCCATGTTGCAGGCGGCGCAGCAGGCGACGAGGTTGCGGTAGGAGTTGAGGAAGTTGTAGGGGGCGTTGGCGGCGAGGCGCTTCAAATTGGCAGGGACAAGGGCATGGTCGGCGGCGAGGCGCTTGGGCGCGCGGGACGGTGAAAAAGTTGAAAGGCCGGAAGGTTGAAAGGTTGAAGGACGCCGCGTTGGCGCAGAGCCGCGAATCTGCGGCGCGGCGTCTCGAGCGCGATTGACGTTGCTGGGAGCAGGTAAGGGGCGGTCGGGGCGCCGGCGCGCGATGGCAGCACTCATTGGAAGAAGGAAGGCGCGGCGCTTGGCGACTGCAGGGGCGCCGCCAGCGTGAGAGCTTGCGTTTCGGCGCCAGCTTGCGCCGGTGGATGGGCCTTTGGCAGTTAAAGCCAAGTGATGGGCGGCAGCGGCGCTGGCGCGGGGGATGACGTGGTCGATGACGCGGGCGTCGGGGCGCAGGCGGCGGAGGCAATAGAAGCAGCGGTGGCCGTCGCGGCGATAGATGGCAGAGCGGCGGACGCGCGAGGACCAGAAGTCGAGCGCATCGAGGGAGCGACCGTCGGGCAGGCGCGAGGTGGAAATGCAGCCGGGAATTTCGCGCGGCAGCTTCACTTCGATTTGCAGGCCGGAGTAATTGCGCTTGAGAACGCGGATGATGCCGCGGGCGGCGAGTCGGCGCAGCGCGATGCGCACGGTGCTGCGGGAAAGCAAAGTGGCGCGGGAAAGAGTACGCGCGGGCATGAGGATCACGCGGCGGCCGGCGAGACGGCTGGCGCGCAGCAGGTAGAAAATGACGACGCGG
This sequence comes from Candidatus Acidiferrales bacterium, assembly GCA_050747305.1. Lineage (GTDB taxonomy): Bacteria > Acidobacteriota > Terriglobia > Acidiferrales > UBA7541 > JBOGNS01. The sequence goes on from JBOGNS010000038.1 coordinate 1,670, forward strand.
TCGCTGGACCAGAGAGAGAATGTGGGTGCGAGATGCTCTTCGACTTCGCGCCAGAGTTGGGCGGCGTCGGGCGGCTTGAGGGACATGGGTTGGCTCCTTTTGTTGTTGCGACGCGCAGCGGTGCGCGCGCCGCGTAAGGCACATCGCGAACAAGCGCGATTCAAAATTCAAAATTCAAGATTCAAGACGCGGCCGAAAGAACACAGGCGACGAATTGCAGCCGGTGCGTTCGCGGCGCTAGACAATCGCGAAACGGCGCAATTCACAATTCAAAATGGCTCCGTTGACTGTGCTCGCAAACAACGTCGATGGCAGATCTGAAATTTCCAATTTCAGAGGCGAACATCAACACGGAGGTCGCAGAGGCACAGAGGACACAGAGGAAGTCAACAAAGCCAATTCCAAATTGCGGTCTTACCGGGCCGGCTGGAAACAGGCGGTACGAAAGAAAAAGGACACAGTCGGCTTCGAAGCGCTGGACGCGGCTCTTCTTCCACTCTTAAGTCCAGTATAGCATATAGCGAAGGGTTTTTATTCAGTTTTAGCAAACAATCGTATGCGTGTTTTCAAGGAGTTAGGCGGGAAAAGGGGCGGGAGGGGCTTGACAAGATTTGGGCTAATCGGGAGTTTGGCGATTTGGCTGCGGGGATGGCTTGGCGGGCGATCCTGAGAAGGCAAAAGGAAAAAGTAAAAAGGAAAAAGTAAGAAGGAAAAAGGAAAAGCGAAAAAGGCTGGAAATTCGTCGCGGCCTGCAAAGATCTTGAACGTGAGTAGTACAGAGCAGCAGGGCCGCAACCAAAAGTCTGGTGTCACCCTGAGCGGAGTCCCGACGGGAGTCGCGACGCAGCGAAGGATCTCCGGGTGTTTTGGCTGACGCACGAAGAACCCCTGAGATTCTTCGGTCGCTGCTTGTGCCCCTCCGGGTCACAAGCAAGGCGCGGCCTCAGAGTGACAGCGACAATTCGTCCTGCAGCTATTATAATCATAAGTGTTATATATAAACGTTATAATCGAAATTTTTCAAATTCAAGATTTCTGACTGCTGGCGTCCGATTTCCAGCCGTAGGCGAGGGCGGTGCCGGCCAGGAGTGCGACGAGGTAGCCGTAGGGCAGGCCGAAGGCGGCGAGGCCGGCGAGGGCGACGATGGTGAAGTCGCGGGTGGAACCGAGCATGTCGCGCAGAAGCAGCAGCAGCGCAACGGCTTCGAACAGCAGAATGACGCCGAGCACAGGGCGGGGGAAAAGTTCGATGGCCGTCTGGAAGCCGCCGCTGAAGAAAAGTCCGAGCGCGACGTAGAGCGAGCCTTCGATGACCACGCTGCCGCCGGTGCGCCCGCCAAAGGCGTAGTGTCCCACCATGCCGCCGGAGCCGTGGCAGGTGGGAATGCCGCCGAACCACGGACTGATGAGGTTCATCAGGGCGTAGGTGAAACTGATTCTGCGCACGGTGAGACCCTTCTCAGGGAAAAGGTCAGCGACTACCTGGCGGGTGGCGAGGATGGAATTGCCGAGGGAAAGGGGAATCTGCGGCAAGGCGAGGAGCACGGCGCCGGTGAGAATTGCGTCCCATGTGACGGGCTGGAGTTTGGGCAGCGCGAAACTGACGGCGCCGGCGAGCGCGCCACCATCGAGCTTGAGCGCCAGCGCGTAGGCGACGCCGAGCGCAATCAGCAGCGGCGCGGGCGGCAGGTGGCGGTTGCCGAGCAGCACGATGGTGATGAGGAAGGCGACGGCGGCGAGCGCGTAGCCGGGGATGCCGTCGGCGGGAACGTAATCTTTGAGCGCGAGCGATGCGAGTTGCAGGCCGAGTCCAAACTGGATGCCGCGCACGACACTTTTGGGCACGGCGCGGGCCAGCGCGTCAATCAAGCCGGTGACGCTGAGCAGCAGCATAGCGACGCCGATGGCGAGTCCGCCTCCGGCAAGCACATCGCCGCTGACGCGCTGCGTGATCACGATTACGGCCATGGCCTTCAGCGGCTGCACCGGCATGGGCAGGCCGTAAACCACGCCGGTGAGGATTTGCATGGCGCCGAAGAGCACGAGGACAGAGGCGGCGTCCAGCCCGCCGACGAGAATCATGCCGACAATCAGCGGGAAGTCGGTGCCGAGGTCACCGAAGGCGCCGGAGAGTTCGTTGCGGTCGAAGCGAATTTTTCCGCGAAGGAACTGCATGAGCGAATAGCTGCGCGAGATCAACCGCGGATGATCATGACTTCGGTGGCTTTCACCAGCGCGAAGGCGTGCATTCCTTTCTTGAGGCCGAGGGCGCGGCAGGCGGCGCGGGTGATGATGGAAGTGATGGCTTGGCCGCCGATGTCGAGCGTGACCTGCGCCAGCAGGCCTTCCACTTTCAGGTCGGTGATGGCGCCGAGCAGCTTGTTGCGGCCGCTGATGGCGTCGAGCCCTGCGGGCGCCGTGCGCGATGCGGGCGCGGCAGTGCGCAGGTGCGTCAGGCGCTGGATTTCGCTGCGCGGGATGCGGTGATGGCCGCCCGCGGTGCGGATGGAGCGAATCCTGCGGCGATAAATCCACTGCTTGAGCGTGGGGTAACTCACGCCCAGGGCGCGCGCCGCGTCCGGCAATCGCAGCAGTTCCACAGGGCCGCAGAGTACGGCATTACACGATTTACGTCAACCTGTATAGGCGTATTCATACGATTACATACGGAAGTGCGCTCGGGGGCGCCGGCCATCCGTCGCGGATGCCGCCCGGCACATGGAGACGGCAGGGAGCCTGAACACGGGCGCCGAGGGAAGGGCTGTTGATTCCGGAGCCGCTAACCATTCAAAATATAGTTGTATTTTGAATAGTGAGCGTGTAGGCTGGGCGCTATGAAGCTGCCGCGCGGCCTTAAGCTGCTGACCTCTCCACGCCAGGTGGAGGCCATCGCCTCGCCGCTGCGCGTGGAAATTGTGGAGCACTTGTCGCAGGCCGAGCCTTCTTCGGTGGCGGATTTGGCCAGGCTGATGGGGCGGCCGGCGACGGCGCTGCACTACCACGTCAACTTGCTGCACCGTGCGGGCATTCTGCGGGTCGCGGGTCGGCGGGCGGTCGGGAAGCGCAGCGAAGCGCTTTTCAAACCTGCCGCGAAAGCATTCGGGGTGGCCGCGCGGCCGGGAGAGGAGCGGTCGCTCAGCGAGGCGCTGCGCACGCTGGGCGCGACGCTGCGGCTGGCCCAGCGCGAGGCGGCCCGGGCG
>JBOGNS010000039.1:0-11039 GCA_050747305.1 Candidatus Acidiferrales bacterium
TGGAATTCCATGACAAAGTGCTGAAATGTTGTGAATGTGGGTCCGAGTTTGTTTTCACCAGCGGCGAGCAGATGTTTTTCGCCGACAAGGGCTTCAAGAACGAGCCGAAGCGGTGCAAGGGTTGCAAGTCGCGGCGCGGCTCGAGCGCGCATAACGGCGGCGCCAGCGGAGGCGGTGGCGGCGGGTACGCGCGGTCGGAAACCAAGACCACGTGCTCGCAGTGCGGCAAGGAGACGACCGTGCCGTTCAAGCCCACGCAGGGGCGCCCGGTCTATTGCCGCGAATGCTTCCAGGCGCGGCGCGCGCTGGGCCAGCCGACGGCGTAGCGTCAGCGTCCCGCTGGCGTCCTTGCCCGAGTCGCCGGAGCGCAACGGGCCAGATTGTATAGAGGCGGGGGCCACCCACCTGTTTCTCTGCCCTCCTGCATCACGTCGCCTGCATCGAAAGCAAATCAAGAGTTTCTACCCTTCCATCAACCGAAAGGGAGGCGCACCGGAAGGAATGAGCTTCTATTTTTGGCTCCAGGGTGGGGTGATGTTGAGCGAGCGGGCGTAGGCGATGGACTGACCGAGGTGTTCGTGGATGTGGGAGACGAGTTGCAGGATCACGCCCTGGTAGTTGTTGTCGGAGTTGAAGAGGCGGACGGGCTTGAGGAGGTCGGCGTCGGAGGCGGAGCGGACAGCTTGCTGCACGTCGGCGATGGATTTCCTGAGCCACGCGACGACCTGCGGCTTTTCGGTGATGACTTTTTCGCTGTTGCGTGGCAGATCGGCAGGGCGCTGCCGGCCCATGTGGCCAAGCAGAAAATAATTGGCGTTGACCACGTGCATGAAGACTTCGCTGACCGAGCGGACGCCCGGCGCGGGCCGCCAGGAATATTTTTCGGCTGGAATCGCTTCGGCGAGTTGGATGAGATTGCCGGCGGTGTAGTCGATGTTGGCGAGCACCTGGCCCTGATAGTTGAGCGGCTTGGGCGCGACGGGCTGTGATTTGGCGGCAGCAGCGCCCAAGCTAAGGGCGACTGCGGTGATGAGAAGTATGCGGTTCATGGGCGCCTCCCTTTCGAACTCGGAACTAACTGTGAACTCAGAACGCAGAACTGAAAACCAAATAAAGAGCCCATCGAGAAGCGGCGCGCGGATGTTCAGCCGCGGCGGCATTGAAAACAAGGCGGCGTCAAGCCGCCGCACTCCAAAGAGCGCTGCGCGCGCGTGATCATGCGGCTTTGGTTGTGGTGGTGATCGCGGGGACGATGTCGCGGAGGGCGGCGAGGAATTTTTCCATTTGATTGCGGGCACCGATGGAGACGCGGAGCCAGTTGTGCATGGGCGGGAACTTGCGGCCGACGAGGATTTCGCGCTGGCGGAATTGGGCGGCGACTTCGACGACGTCGCGGCCGACGTTGAGCATGACGAAGTTGGTGTGGGAGGGGATGCAGCGGCGGCCGTCGCGTTCGAGTTCGGCGCAGAGCCACTGGCGCGTTTCGTTGTTGAGCTTGCGCTGCTTGGCGAGGTGATCGGCGTCGTCGAGGCTGGCGAGGCCAGCTTCGAGCACGGCGGCATTGAGCGGATTCCACAGGCCGAAGCGGCCCATGCGCGCGATCATCTCCGGCGAAGCGACGGCGTAGCCGAGGCGCATGCCTGCCATGCCGTAGATTTTGGAGAAGGTGCGGGCGACGACGACATTGGGCGCGCGATCGAGCAGGTCGAAGGCGGAGGCGTAGCGCGGGTCTTCGACGAAGTGGTGGTAGGCCTCGTCGATGATGATGGCGGCGGTGGATGGAACGCGCGCGACGAAGCTCGCGAGCTCATCGCGATAGACGATGGTGCCGGTAGGATTGCAGGGGTTGCAGATGTAAACCAAGCCGGTGTTTGCGGAGCAGGCAGCGGCCATGGCGGGGAGGTTGTGGCGGTAGTCGGACGTGGCGGCGATCATCTTTTGCACGGCGCCGGTGGTTTGCGCGTGATGCCACATTTCTTCGTAGGTAGGCTCGGCCATCACAATTTCGCGGCCGGGGCCGAGGCAGGCGCTGGCGGCAACGCGGAGGATGTCGCCGGAGCCGCAGCCGAGCGCGACTTGTTCGGGGGAGACGCGGTGCAGGCGGGCGACGGCGTCGCGCATTTCGCTGATCAGGGCGTCGGGATAGCGCGCGCAGGATTCGAGGGAATTTTTCATGGCTTTGATGGCGCGCTTGGAAGGGCCGTAAGGGTTTTCGTTGGAGTTGAGCAGGATGGCGTTGTCGGAGATGCCGCGGGGGAGACGGGCTTCGGCGGACTCGAGCGTGACGTGTTCGGCGATGGCGGCGCCGAGGGTAATGCCGATGGATTTAGCGAATTGGCGGCGGGTGAGGGGCATGGTGGCCTCCGTAGCAGGGTCGGCGGAATTATGGGCTGGGGAGTTGGTGGAAGCAAGGCGTAAGGAAAGTTGAAAGGTCGAAGGTTGAAAGGGGGCAAGAGATCTCAGATCCGAAATATCCGAAATCTAGGATCTGAAAAGAGCGGATGACGAACGGTAGGGAAGACGAAAGATGACGCAGAGGCGCAGAGGCACTGAGGTCGCAGAGAGGCGCAGAGATAGCCGCCGGATGGAGTGTTGGGTGTCGAAAGGTCAAGATCGCCGCGAGTGTCGTAGAGTTGGCTTTTGCTTTTTGACTTTTTGGCGCTTCGACCCTTCGACAATTGGCGTTCGCTATGCAAAAAGCGGACAGACCGGGAGGTCTGTCCTACGTTATTCGTAGTGGAGGGCGATCATGGGGTCGGTGCGGGTGGCGCGCTGGGCGGGGATCCAGCAGGCGATGAGGCCGATGACGCCGAGCAACAGCGCGACGGCGGCGAAGGTGATGGGGTCTTGCGCGGAGATGCCGAAGAGCAAGTTGCCCATAAAGCGGGAAAGCGCGAAGGAAACGACGAGGCCGAGGACGACACCGATGGAAACCAGCAGCAGTCCCTGGCCGACAACCAGCTTCAAGATGTGGCTGCGCTGCGCGCCGAGCGCGAGGCGCACGCCGATTTCGTGGGTGCGCTGGCTGGCGGTGTAGCTGACCACGCCGTAGACGCCGACGATGGCCAGCACGAGTCCCAATGCGCCGAGCACAGCGCCGATGAGCGCGCCCATGCGAATGAGGAAGAAGCCGTTACCGCCTTCCAGCCCCTGCTCCATGGTCATCACGTCGTAAACCGGGAGGTTGGGCTCGAGCGCGCGGACTTCCTTTTGCACAGCGAGCGCGAGCGAAGCAGGCGGCACGGCGCCGGAGGCGCGCAGGTGCAGCACACGCAGCGATTTGAAGGACTGTTCGATGGGCAGAAAGAAATAGCTATCGAGGTCCTCGAAAATCCAGCGGTATTTGCCGTTACCGGTGACGCCGACGATTTCAATGAAGGGGCCCTGTGAGCCGGAGATGGAGAAGCGCTTGCCGATAGCGTCTTCATCCGGCCAGAATTTTTTGGCCATAAATCCATTGACGATGGCAACGGGCGGCGATGCGGCGTTGTCGGCTTCTGTGAAGGCGCGGCCACGCAGCAGGGGGATACGCATCAGTTTGAGGTAGTCGAGGCCGATGGCGTTGTAACCGGCAGCCGGGCGGCTGGCATCGTCAAGGACCTCGCGGCCTTCGATGCTGATGTATTCGCCGAGATTGTAATAGCCCATGGGCGAGGAGTGGGCAAGCGCGGCGAGTTCGGCGCCGGGCAGGGCGCGAACGCGCTGCGCGAGGTCCTCGTAGAAATTGCGGATGCGGGCTTCGTCGTAACCCATTTGGCCGGGGTCCATAGAGAGATTGAGGACGCCGCGCGGCTCGAAACCGAAGTCTACGCTTTGCGCGTTGCCGAGGCTGCGGACGAAAAGCCCGGCGGCAACCAGCAGCACCAGCGAGACGGCGACTTGGGAGACGACGAGAACGTTGCGCGCCCGATGGCGGCCGGCGCCGGCGGAAAGCGCACGGCCGCCTTCGCGCAGTGTGTCGTTGAGGTTGGCGCGTGAGGCGCGCAGGGCGGGCAGCAAGCCGACAATCACGCCGACTGCGGCGGCCACCGCCGCAATGAAGACGAAGACGCGCCAGTCGAATCCGAAGTCGAAGCGGAAGGGTAAATCGCCGGGGAGCCGCACGGACTCGAGCATCCGGCTGACCCACAGGCCGAGCAAGGCGCCGCCGCCACCGCCCGCGAACGCGAGCAATACGCTTTCTGTGAGGAGTTGGCGCACCAAGCGCATCTGGCCGGCGCCGAGGGCGGCGCGCAGGGCGATTTCCTTTTGCCGCAGCGTGGCGCGGACGAGCAGCAGGTTGGCCACGTTGACGCAGGCCACCAGCAGCACCAGGCCGGTGAGGGAAAGGAAAAGTGTGGCCACCAGCGGATTCTGGGTAGCGGCGCTGGGTTCGGGGCGGGCCATATTCTCGGGAAAAACGCGGGCGGTGACGGTCTTGTTGGTGGCGGGATACTGCTTTTCGAGTTGCTGGGCGACAACCGCGAGCCGCGCTTCGGCTTGCGGGATGGTGAAGTTGGGTTTGAGGCGGGCAATCACGCGGAGGGAGTGTTCGTCGCGGTGCGTGAAAATGTTCTTGTAGAAGGGATCGAACGTGCCCATGCCGATGGGCAAGTAGGCATCGAGTTCCGCAAGCGCATAGGTGCCGTGGAAGGTGGAAGGCACGACACCGATGATGGTGAAGGCTTGGCCGTTGATGCGCACGGATTTGCCGACGATGGAAGGGTCGGCGCCGAAGCGCTTTTGCCAATAGCTGTGACCGAGCACGAGGATGGGCTCGGTACCGGGCGCGTCGCCTTCGCCGGGCCGGATGAGGCGGCTTCCCGGGGCTTCGCGGGAGGGCTCAACGCCGAGCATGGAGAAATAGTTGGAGGTGACGAAGCAGACGGTGGCGCGTTCGGCGCGCTGGCCATCGCTGAGGCCGACGAAGCCGACGAGATAGCCGGCCATGTCGGAGAAAGCATCGGTGTTGGCGCGGTAGTCGAGGTAGTCAGGGTAAGAGAGGGAGTGCGGGTCGAGGTTGCCATCGTGGGTGATGGCGACGACGGCCAGTTGTTCCGGGTTGGGCAGAGGCAGCGGGCGCAACAGGAGACTATTGATGACGCTGAAGACAGCAGTGTTGGCGCCGATGCCCAATGCGAGGGTGAGCACTACGACGAGAGAAAACGCCGGAGACTTGGCGAGGCTGCGGAATCCGTATCGGATGTCTTGCCACAAGATGTCCAAGTGAACCTCCCCGCCGCGGCGGAAAGAGCGGCCAAGTCCTGGCCCGATGAATAGTACGCAGGGGCGGCCAGGTTAGTTCCCGGGACGTGGCTGGGGGAAGCAAGGTGAGCGCAAGGCAAAGGGGAAAAGGTAAAAGGCAAAAGTAACAGGGAAAAAGGAAAAGTGAAAAGCTCAAATTCGTCGCGGCCTGCATAGATTTTGAACGAGAATCGTACAGAGGTCAGAGAGACACAGCGCGGCGGAGCCGCAACCAAAGAGATTCCAAATTCAAAATTCCAGATTCAAGAGCAAGCCTAAGATGAGCGGAGGCGCTGAGAGCGCCGAGTCGAAACAGAGTCAGCCAGGGAATTCGTCGCGCCATATGGAATTTTAAGCAAAGCTACCTGGCGCGTGTCCGGTTCCTTGCGGAACCGGCCGCTACATTCACTACTCGCAGAAGTGGAGAGGCGGGCGGCGTAAAGCCGCCCCTACGTTATTCGTAGTGGAGGGCGATCATGGGATCGACGCGGGTGGCGCGCTGGGCGGGAATCCAGCAGGCGATGAGGCCGATGGAGGCGAGCAGCAGGGCCACGGCGGCGAAGGTGATGGGGTCTTGCGCGGAGATGCCGAAGAGCAAGTTGCCCATGAAGCGGGAAAGCGCGAAGGAAAGGGCCAGGCCGAGGACGACGCCGACGGAAACCAGCAGCAGTCCCTGACCGACAACGAGCTTCAAGATGTGGCTGCGTTGCGCGCCGAGCGCCAGGCGCACGCCGATTTCGTGGGTGCGCTGGCTGGCGGTGTAGCTGACCACGCCGTAGACGCCGACGATGGCCAGCACGAGTCCCAATGCGCCGAGCACGGCGCCGATGAGCGCGCCCATGCGAATGAGGAAGAAGCCGTTACCGCCCTCCAGCCCCTGCTCCATGGTCATCACATCGGAAACGGGCAGGTTGGGCTCAAGGGCGCGGACTTCTTTTTGCACGGCGAGCGCGAGTGAAGTGGGCGGTACAGAGCCGGAGGCGCGCAGGTGCAGCACGCGCAGAGACTTGAAGGACTGTTCGATGGGCAGGAAGAAATAGCAGTCCGGGTCTTCCAAGATCCAGCGGTATTTACCGTTGCCGGTGATGCCGACGATTTCAATGAAGGGACCCTGCGGGCCGGAGAGAGAGAAGCGCTTGCCGATAGCGTCACCCTGGGGCCAAAACTCTTTGGCCATAAACTCATTAAGGATGGCGACGGGGCGTGATGAGGCGTTATCGGCTTCGGTAAACGCGCGGCCGCTCAGCAGCGGGATGCGCATGAGTTGCAGGTAGCCCGGGCTGATGACGTTGTAAGCGGCGGCGTGGCGGGCGGCATCGGGCGGGACTTCGCGGCCTTCGATGTGGGTGTACTCGCCCAGACTGTAATAGCCCATAGGCGAGGAGTGGGCAAGCGCGGCCAGCTCGACGCCGGGGAGGGCGCGAACGCGCTGTGCGAGGTCGTGATAGAAATTGCGGGTGCGGGCTTCGTCGTAACCCATCTGGCTGGGGTCCATAGAGAGATTGAGGACGCCGCGCGGGTCGAAGCCGAGGTCTACGCTTTGCGCGTTGCCGAGGCTGCGGACGAAAAGCCCGGCGGCAACCAGCAGCACCAGCGAGACGGCGACTTGGGAGACGACAAGCACGTTCCGGGCCCCGACGCGCCGGGGGCCGGCGCCGGCGGAAAGCGCGCGGCCGCCTTCGCGCAGCGTCTGGTTCAAGTTGATGCGCGAAGCGCGCAGGGCTGGCAGCAAGCCGACGAGCAGGCCAACCACCACGGCGATCGCGGCGGTGAAGGCGAAAACGCGCCAGTCCAAAGCGAAATCGAGACGGAAGGGCAGGCTGCCGGGGAGCCGCGCAGACTCGAGCAAGCGGCTGACCCACAGGCCGAGCAGCGCGCCGGCGACGCCACCGGCCAGGGCGAGCAGGACGCTTTCCGTGAGGAGCTGGCGCACCAGGCGCATCTGGCCGGCGCCGAGGGCGGCGCGCAGGGCGATTTCTTTCTGGCGCAGGGTGGCGCGGACGAGGAGCAGGTTGGCGACGTTGATGCAGGCCACCAGCAGCACGAGGGCGGTCAGGGACAGGAAGAGCGTGGCGACCAGGGGATTCTGCGCGGCGCCGCTGGGTTCGGGGCGCGCGAGATTTTCTGGGTAGACGCGGACGGTAACGGCCTTGTTGGTGGCTGGGTATTGCTGATCGAGCTGCCGGGCGATGACGGCGAGCCGAGCTTCGGCCTGAGAACGGGTGGCGCCGGGATTAAGGCGCGCGATGACGCGGACGAAATGCAAATCGCGCCGCACAAAGAATTCCTTGTAGTAGGGGTCGAGGGTGGCCATGCCGATGGGCAGGTAGGCATCGAATTCGGCGAGTGCATAGGTGCCGTGGAAGGTGGCGGGTACGACGCCGATGACGGTGAAAGCCTGAGCATTGATGCGGACGGTCTGGCCCACGATGGAAGGGTCGCCGCCAAAGCGTTTCTGCCAATAGCTGTGGCCGAGGACCAGGACGGGCGCGGCGCCGGGAGCGTCGCCTTCGCCGGGCTGGATCAGGCGGCTGCCCGGGGCTTGGCGGGAGGGCTCAACGCCAAGCATGGAGAAATAGTTGGAGGTGACGAAGCACACAGTAGCGCGCTCGGCTTGCTGGCCATCACTGAGGCCGACCGAGCCGATGAGATAGCCGGCCATGCCGGAGAAGATATCGGCGCTCTTGCGATAGTCGAGGAAGTCGAGATAGGAGAGCGGGTGGGGATCGAGGTTGCCCTCGTGGGTGATGGCGATCACGGTCAACTGTTCCGGGTTGGGCAGAGGGAGTGAGCGCAGGATAAAGCCATTGACGGCGCTGAAGACGGCGGTGTTGGCGCCGATTCCGACGGCCAGAGTAAGCACGACAACAAGCGCAAAGGCAGGCGTCCTGGCCAGGCTGCGGGCTGCGTAGCGAATGTCGTGCCAGAGCGTGTCCACGAGAATCTCCGCCGCAGACGCGGGCGAATGTTACCTCCTGATAGAGGTACGCAGAAGGCAGTATTCTAGTGGCAGAAGTGGCGGGCGTAAAGAGGCAAGCTGTGGAAAGGCGGTGAAGCGGCTTGCGCCGATGCGCGGCGGGAATGTATCGTGCGGTTGCAGCGTTGACCCGCTGCCCGCAGGTTGCTTTTCGTGACCAGCCCCTACAAGGAGAAGCCATGAGGATGCGTAAGCAGATGTTCGCGTGGATGGTGATGTTCGCGCTGACCTTTCTGGCGTCAGCCACGATGCACGCGCAGGAGGAGTCGAAGAAGGCGGACGAGAAGCAGCAGGCGCCACGGGCGAAGAGCGGGAAGAAGCTGCTGACGGCGATGGATGCGCTGCGGGTGAGCAGCGTGGGCGGGGTGGCGGTGTCGCCGGATGGAAAGCGAGTGGCGTACACGGCGAGCGAAGACAAGATGGAGAAGGATAAGGAGTGGACGAGCGACACGCACGTGTGGGTGGCGAATGTGGCGGGCGCGGCGGCGAGCGCGCGGCAGTACACGCGGGGAGAGAAGAGCGAGTCGAGCCCGGCGTGGTCGCCGGACGGAAAATATCTCGCGTTCCTCAGCAATCGCGAGAAGGAGAACGAGCGGCAGGTGTGGTTTCTATGGGCGGATGGCGGCGAAGCGTGGCCGGTGACCACGCACAAGGGCGGGGTGAGCGGGTTCGAATTTTCGCCGGACGGCAAGGAGCTTTTGCTGCTGGCGGCGGATCAGCCGAGTAAAGAGGATGAAGCGAAGAAAAAAGTGAAAGACGACACGATGGTGATCGATCAGGATCACCGCATGACGCATCTGTGGCTGTGGGACATCGAGAAGAAGGAAGGCAAGCGGCTGACGGAAGGGGAATTCACGGTAAGCGATGCGCGGTGGTCGCCGGACGGGGCGCAGGTCAGCTATACGGCGCGGCCGACGCCGAAAGCGGACGATGGCGACATGACGGATATCTGGATTCTGACGGTGGCGAGCGGCGAGAAACGGAAGTTGCTGGAGAGCGACGCGCCGGAGAGCAACGGGCGGTGGTCGCCGGACGGGAAGTGGATCGCATTCACGGGGAGCGCGAAAGCCGGCGGGGTGTATGAGGACGACATGTTCGTGATTGCGGCGGGCGGCGGGGCGAAGCGCAGCCTGACATCCGGGTTCGAGCTGGATGCGCGCGCGCCGGTGTGGTCGCCGGACGGGAAAACGATTTACTTCACGGCGAATACGCGGCAGGCGAACGAAATTTTCTCGGTGGAGGCGGCGAGCGGGAAGGTGCAGCAGGTGTCGAGCCGTGGCGGGGCGACGTCGATTGCGGAGGTGGGCGCGGATGGCTACTTGTATGGGACGGCGGCGGGGCCGGCGCGGCCGGCGGAGGTATTTCGCAGCAATGCGACCTTCACTTCGTTCGAGACGCTGAGCAACCAGAACGCGTGGCTCGATGAGTACGAACTGGGGCAAAGCGAAGTGGTGAAGTGGAAGAGCCGCGACGGGATGGAAATCGAAGGCGTGCTGACCAAGCCGGTGGACTTCGATACGGGGCGCAAGTATCCGTTCCTGTTAAATCCGCATGGCGGGCCGACAGGGGCGTCGCTGATGACGTTCAACGGCACTGTGCAGGTGCTGGCGGCGAACGGCTACATGGTGTTGCAGCCGAATTTTCGCGGGTCCACGGGGCGCGGGGAGAAATTCGCGCAGGCCAACAAGAATACGTGGGGCAAAGGCGACTACGAGGATTGCATCACGGGCGTGGAAGCGATGGTGGCGCGCGGCTGGGCAGACGGGGAGCGGCTAGGGGCGTTTGGCTGGTCGTATGGCGGGTACATGACGTTCTGGATTTTGACGCAGACGGACATGTTCAAGGCGGTGTCCCCGGGCGCGGGGCTGACGAATATTTATTCGATGTATTCGCAGAACGATATTCAGCGCTACCTGCGGTGGTTCTATGCGGATGCGTCGCCGTGGGACAACTTCGAGCTGTATTGGGACCGGTCGCCGATGAAGTATGTGAAGAACGTGAAGACGCCGACGATGATCCTGCACGGGGAGCGAGACACGCGGGTGCCGATCGCGCAGGCGCAGGAATTCTACCGCGCGCTGGTGGAGCGGGAGGTGCCGGTGGAGTTTGTGGTGTTTCCGCGCGAAGGGCATGGGATTCGCGAGTTGCGGCACCAGTTGGACCGCATGCGGCGGTACGTGAGTTTCTTTGGGAAGTATCTGGAGAATCCGGCGGTGACGGAGGCGCGGGAGGAGAGTAAGGCGGGGACGCCGTAGAAGCGTGTGCTCGCACCGACCCGGGAAATGGAAATGGCCGGCGGCCAAGGACGATGCAAGATGCAAAATTCAAAATTCAAGACTTACCCTGAATTCAAGATAGAAACGCGTAAGGCCGCGGTATTAGCGACAAGGAACGAACAACCCCAGGCGCAGTTGGGACGCCTTCGAGGCTGAAGGTGGAAATGGCGCGAGGGGCGACTCAAAGGACAGACCGGAAGGTCTGTCCTACAAAAGGACAAGCGAGCTGTCGTCAGGTTGACGGCAACTCGCTCGGCCTACCGTTGGGGACAACATCTGTTCCGTGCGAGAGCACTTCGCTCGGGGCGAGTGCGCTCGCGACAACCGGGTCCGGCTCGCTTAATTGGATCCCGTTGACTTGGCAACCGGCGCAGGGCCGTCAGCGCGGAAGATGGAGATTTCCACGCGACGGTTCTTGGCGCGCGCTTGGCGGCTCCGATCTTCCTCCACCAGCCGGTTCTTGCCGAGGCCGATGGTGAAGATGCGATGGGCCGGGATGTTGTGCTGGAGAACGAGGTAACGCACCACGTTCTCGGCGCGACGCTGGCTCAAGCGCAGGTTGT
>JBOGNS010000040.1:0-7115 GCA_050747305.1 Candidatus Acidiferrales bacterium
GTGAGCTGGTTCTCGGCTTGCAAGAAGCTCATGCGGCCGATGGCGCCGAGTTGGCCGCGATTGTCGAAGTATTCCCAGAAGTCGCGGGCGACGCCGACGGTGAAAACGGTCACGTCGGTTTGCTTCAGGCGCTTCAGCGTGTCGTCGAGGGTGTGCTTGCTGAAAGTGTCGAGGCCAGAAGCGAGCACCAGGACGGCTTTTTTGCCTTTCACGTCTTCGAGGCGATCCACGGTGTCAATCAGCGCATCGAAAAGGTTGGCTTCACTGAAGCCGGGGAAGTACATACGCGCGAGGTGCTGCTGGATTTCCTGTTTGTTCTGGGTGAAGTCCACTTCGATGCGGGTCTTCAGGTCGAAGGAAACCAGGGCCGCCCAGTCGTCTTTCTTGAGCTGATTGAGGAAGAGCCAAGCGCTGTCGACGGCTTTGTAAGCGAAGTATTCGTAGCCGAGCTTGGAGAACTCGATGAGCACGACGATGGTGATGGGGGCGTCGGTGGGGGTGAAGTTGGTGATTTGCTGTGGGACGCCGTCTTCGAGGACACGAAAATTTTCTTTAGCCAAGCCGCTGACGTAGGTGCCGCGGTTGTCGGTGACCACCACGTCTACGGTGACCACCGGAACTTCGAGGGAGATGGCGAACTCGTCCTGCGGCTCTTGCTTGGGTTCCTGCGGCTGTTGCGGCGGCGGAGGCGGCTGCTGTTGTTGGGCGAGTGCGGTCAGTTGGCCGGCGGGCAGGAGTATGCCGGCGGCCAGAATCACCGCCAGAATTGCGCGAAGCATGATTTTTTGCATGACGGCCCTCACTGGATAGATGCTGCCACGTTCGACGATGTTGCACAAGGCGGGATTTGCGCGCTGCGTGGCTTGGTTGTGATTTGGCGAAGATCGAGGTGCTTGTGAAAACAAAGCGGCAGCTTTGCTGCCGCACTCCAAAGGACGCTGCGAATCTGGGTGCGCGCGAAAGCGTGGGTGGAAAGAGGTGCGTGGTAAGATTGCCGCTTCTGTGTTCGCTGCATACTTTCTTACGCACAGAGCGCACCGCTTGGAAAGCGCTTGGGCTGTTCATGACTTGGGTCGAGCGCACAGGCTGGAAGCCTGTGCTACTTATTCCTCGGAGGTTGGATGATTCGCATTCTGGTGTTGATGAGTGTGGTGCTCTGCGCGGCACTGAGTGAGACGGTCAGCGCGCCGGCAAAAGCGACAGGGAACTCAGAGTTGCAGACACTCTCAGCCCGGAGGCTCCTGCCTCCGGGCCCGGGTCATGGTCTCCAACAGGCGGGCGCACAGGCTGGAAAGCCTGTGCCACCTTCCGTGAATTTTGCCGCACTGGCGGGCGAAGCGACGCAGTGGCTGGCGGAGTTGATTCGGATTGATACGACGAATCCGCCGGGGAATGAGCTGGCGGCGGCGCGCTACCTGGCGGGAATTCTGGAGAAGGAAGGCATCCCGGCGGAAGTAATCGAGAGCGCGCCGGGACGCGGCATCGTGATTGCGCGGCTGCGGTCGGCGCCGGTGCCGGACCCGTCGCGCGCGCTGTTGCTGCTGGGTCACACCGACGTCGTCGGCGTGCAGCGCGATAAATGGACGGTGGATCCGTTCGGAGGCGAGGTGAAAGACGGCTATCTCTACGGCCGCGGCGCGCTGGACATGAAAGGGATGGTGATCGCGAATCTGGCGGTGGTGGTGGCGCTCAAGCGGCAGGGCGTGCGCCTGAACCGCGACGTGATTTTTCTGGCGGAAGGGGACGAAGAAGCGGGCGGTGAACACGGCATCGAGTTTGCCGTGCGCAATCACTGGCAGAAAATTGCGGCAGGATTTGCGATCAATGAAGGCGGGCGCGTGGCGGTGCGCGACGGCAAGCCCTTCTACGTCGGCGTGCAGACGGCGGAGAAAGTGCCGGTGAACGTCGAGGTGATTGCCACGGGGCCCTCGGGGCACGCGTCGGTGCCGCGCGGCGACAATCCGGTGGGGCATCTGGCGGCGGCCATTGCGAGAATATTCGCCTACGAGCCGCCGGCCAAAGCCAACACGGTCACGCGCCGCTTCTTCGAAGGCCTGGCAAAAGTAGAAGACGCGGAGAATGCCAAGTGGATGAAAGCGCTGGAAACACCGGAGCGCATGCAGCAGGCCGCGCGGCGGCTGGGGGAAACCGATCCGGTGTGGGGCGCGATGCTGCGCAATACGATTGCGCCGACGATTTTGCGCGCCGGCATCCGCAACAACGTGGTGCCGTCGAGCGCCTCGGCCACGCTGAACATCCGGCTGCTGCCGGGTGAATCGATCCACGCGCTGGTGGAGGAGCTGAAGAAAGCGGTGAACGATCCGCAGGTGCGCTTCGAGATCGGCCAGGCCACGCGACAGCACGCGCCGCCCTCGGCGCTGGATAGCGAGCTCTACCAGACGATCGAGCGGGTGAGCGGCGCGGTTTTCCCCGGCGTGCCGGTGGCGCCGCTGATGTCCACGTGGGCGACGGATTCGTCGGATCTGCG
Organism: Candidatus Acidiferrales bacterium; assembly: GCA_050747305.1. GTDB lineage: Bacteria > Acidobacteriota > Terriglobia > Acidiferrales > UBA7541 > JBOGNS01. The sequence goes on from JBOGNS010000040.1 coordinate 2,489, forward strand.
TGTGCGCAATGTCCAGGCCTACGGGTTGATTCCCTTTCCGCTCACGGCGGAAGAAGAGCGGCGCATGCACGCAGATGATGAGCGGATCCCGCTGGCGTCGTTTCAAAAGGGGATTGAGTTTCTGTACGCGATTGTGGCGGAGTTTGTGAGCGCGCCGGCGAGTGCAGCCACACGACCGGCGCAACGGGACGAAAAAGATGCCGGCCCTTCACCCGCCATGGGCGGATTCAGGGTAGACAAGACGCCGGCGCTACGCGGGAGTCAAGGCGCCGCCAGGATGGCGGCGGTACGAAAGGCGCGGCCATGATTAGCCGCGCGCGGCGAGCAAAAATTGTGTGCACGCTGGGCCCCGCCAGCAGCACCGCAGAGATTATTGACTTGCTGGTGCAGGCGGGGCTGGATGTGGCGCGGCTGAATTTTTCACACGGCACGCATGAGGCGCACGCCGCCACCATCGCGGCGATCCGCGAAGTCTCCGGGCGCTACGAGCGGCCGGTAGCCATCCTTGCCGACCTGCAAGGCCCAAAAATCCGCACCGGGCGGCTGCGCGACGGCAAGCCGGTGACATTGCGCGACGGCCAGTTGCTCACCATCACCACGCGCGATGTGCCCGGCGACGAGACGCGCATCTCCACCAACTATACGGCGCTGCCCGAAGAAGTGAAGCCCGGCGACCGCATCCTGCTCTCCGATGGATTGATCGAGTTGCGCGTGCGCGGCGCCAGCGGCACGGAAGTGCAGTGCGACGTGGTGAACGGCGGCGAGCTGGGCGAGAAAAAAGGCATCAACCTGCCCGGCGTGGCCCTGAAGGTGCGCGCGGTCACCGAGAAAGATCACGCGGACCTGGCCTTCGCGCTGCAGCAAGGCGTGAACTACGTGGCGGTAAGCTTCGTGCGCAGCGCGCAAGACGTGGAAGAAGCCAAGCAGGCCATCGCGCGCGCCGGCGCGGATACGCCGGTAATTGCCAAGCTGGAGAAGCCGGAGGCCATCGACAATCTCGACGCCATCCTCGGCGTGGCCGATGGGGTGATGGTGGCGCGCGGCGACCTGGGCGTGGAGATGAGTCCGGAGAAAGTGCCGGTGGTGCAGAAGCAAATCATTGCGCGGGCGCGCGATTTTCGCCTGCCGGTAATCACCGCCACGCAGATGCTGGAGTCCATGACGCTGAACCCGCGCCCCACGCGCGCGGAAGCGTCGGATGTGGCCAACGCTGTGTTCGACGGCACCGACGCGCTGATGCTCTCCGCAGAAACCGCGACGGGGCGCTATCCAATGAAAGCGGTGGCGATGATGGATCGTATCATCCGCGAAGCGGAAGCCAGCGCGCAGCCGGTAGTGCGGCGGCGTCGCGACATGGGCCAGCTTTCCGTGGCGGAGGCGATCAGCGAAGCCATCTGCCACGCGGCGGACGATATGCGGATGAAGGTGCTTGCGGTGTTCACCGAGTCGGGTTCGACAGCGCGGCTGGTTTCGAAATACCGCCCGGTGTCGCCGATTGTGGCCTTCTCGCCGAACCAGGAAACGCGGCGGCGGCTCAGCTTGCTGTGGGGCGTGACGCCGCGTCGCATCGAACACGTGAAGGATATCGACAGCCTGGCAGCTCTCGCCGAATCGCGACTGGTCGAAGAAAACCTTGTGGCCCCCGGCGATGTAGTCGGAGTGGTCGCCGGCACACCGCTGGGCACGCGGGGAACTACGAACTTCATGAAGTTGCACACAATCACAGGCAAAACACCCGCCTAAAGCTGAAACCTACACGCCCACTGCACGCTGAAGCCACATTGTAAACAAAGCGGCGGCAAGCCGCCGCACTCCAAAGGGTCGCGCCTGCGGCTCGACCACCGCAGGCGTGCAGGCGAGCTTGCCACTGGCCACTTGCCAATGGACACCGCTTTTAGTTCAACCAGTCGTCGGGGCGGGAGGGCGGCTCCTGCTGGTGGCGGCGTTTGTAGACTTCGAAGCGGCGCTGCAAGCGGCGGCGCTGCCAATCGAAGTAAGTGTTGCGCAGGCGGAAGAAGTGCGTGCCGCGCCGCAGATAAATGTAGCCGACGAGCATGCCTCCGAGATGCGCGACATGGCTGATGCCGTCGCCGCTCGAGCCCAGCGAGCCGAAGAATGCGATCAAGCCCATGATGAAGACGAAGGCGCGCATGGGCAAGGTGACGGGAAAAGGAAACAGCCAGACCTGGCGGTCGGGGAACAGGATGGCCGCGGCAATCAACACGCCATAGATGGCGCCGGAAGCGCCGACGGTAGGGACGTCGGAGCGCGAGATGCCGCCGATGCTGGCGGCAAACTTGATGAGCACGATGCACACCGCAGCGCCCACGCCGGTGATGAGGTAGTAGCGGTAGAAGCGGATGCGGCCCCAGGCGCGCTCGATGTCGCAGCCAAACATCCACAGCACCAGCATATTGAGCAACAGGTGCCACAAGCCGCCATGCAGGAAGAGATAGGTGAAGGGCTGCCAGATTTTTCCGCTAAAGACCACGTCGGAGGGAACCAGGCCGAAGTTTCTGAAAATCCACAGAGCCGATGGCGGATAGAAGATGGTGGCTAGCGTCTGTAGCAGGAAGATGCCGATATTAAGGAAGAAAAGTTCCTTGATGGCGGGTGTGATCCAGCCTCCGAGCCCGCCTCCGCCGAAGCGCGGGCCGAAGGTGTAGCGCCGGGACTCCATGCCCATAGGAGTGAGTCTAGGGGGCAAACGCGCGGGAAGTCAAAAGGTAACTCAGAACTCAGAACGCAGAACGCAGAACGCAGAACGCAGAACTCAGAAGTACGTCACAGCTCACAGTCGACAGCTCACAGTTCATTGTGATTTAGGAATGCAGGGTGCCGGCAAGATGCCGCAGTGGCGCCGTTGCGGCTGGTTGCACTGCGGTTTCTGCGGCGAAACATCGGACGCAGCGAAACAAGGGGCGCAGCGAAACATCGGGCGCCGCGAAACATCGGGCGCCGCGAAACATCGGGCGCCGCGAAACGGGGCGCAGCGAGCAGCGCCCCTACGGCCTGATTTCATTGGTCGCAACAAGTTGGGACAGCGCTAGTCCATTTTTTTGCGGGCGAAGTGGAAGAGTGAGAAGCCCAGCAGAAAGAACATCGCGATGCCCAGGAAGTTCCCGGTGGCCCAGTCGCCGAGCAGGCGCGGGCCGACGCGTAGCACGCCATCGGGGATCAGGCGGATGCCCAGATGCGGGTCGCCGAGCACGTTGATGACGATGGCCAGCAGGCCGATGACGCCGCCGGCGGCGATCAAGCCGCTGGCGTAAAGCGAGCCGGGGCTGACTTCGCTTTCTGCGTGGCCGCCCTTGGCTTCGCGGCCGCGTTCGGCGAGCCAGCGCACCAGGCCGCCGGTGAAAATTGCCATCGTCGTGGCGATGGAAAGATAAGAACCAACCGCAAAAGAAAGCGAGCGAATGCCGAGCAACTCGATGGCAATCACGAGAAACACGCCGAGCAAGACCAGCCGCCACGGCAGCTTCTGATTGAGGATGCCGTGGATTACGGTGGCCATCAGGTTAGCTTGCGGGGCCGCGGCCTGGTCGCCGCCGATGCCGGTCTTCCACTCGACTTCGATTTGCTGGGTATCGCGGTCGTAGAGGTATTTGCCCTGCGCCACTTTGGAAGAAGCGAATGAATTGAGCAGGATGTAGTCCTTGCCTTCGTAAGTGTATTGCTGCTTTTCGATGGTGACGCCGTCGGGGAGGTTGTTGATGTCGATGGCCAGTTGCTTCTTTTCGAAACGCTGCAGGCCGACGTTCATTAGCATCAGCGTCCCGCCAATCACGAACACAGAAACCATCACGCCGATGATCAGCGCGATCTGTTGCGAGGAAGGTGTGGCGCCGACGAGGTAGCCGGTCTTCAGGTCTTGCGAGGTGGCGCCGGCATTGGCGGCGGCGATGCAGACCACGCCGCCGATGGTGAGCGCGAGCGCGGAGTAGGCGGGGCCGGTCCAGCCGGCCAGCAGGAACATGGCGCAAGTGGCCATGAGCGTGGCGATGGTCATGCCGCTGATGGGATTGGCGGAGGTTCCGATCAATCCGCAAATGCGCGAAGAAACGGTCACGAACAAGAATCCGAACACGATAACGAAAATGGACGAGATGAGATTGGCGCCAACGCCGGTGGATGCGCCGGGCACCGGCTTGAATGTGAGCAGCAGCCACATCAAGGCGATGAGGGCCATGGAGCCGAAGATCACCCACTTCATGGAGAGATCGCGCTCCAGGCGGTTGCTGGCAGGAGCTTGCCCGCCGCTTTGCGCGCGGACATCTTTGAGGCCGGCGCCCAGCGCGGCGAGGATGGTGGGAATGGTCTTCATCAGGGTGATGAGGCCGGCGGTGGCTACTGCGCCTGCGCCCATGGGCCGGATGTAGCTGGCCCAGAGTTGGTCGGGCGTCATCTGCGGGATGGGCACGATGCTGGGGAGCAGCGGCGTGTCGCCGGCGAGCGAGCCGAAGAATTTGATAGCGGGCATCAGCACCAGCCAGGAAAAAACGCCGCCGGCGAAGATGGTTCCGGCGATGCGCGGTCCGATGATGTAGCCCACGCCGAGATATTCGGAAGTAATATCGGCGCGGAAGGAGCCGCCGGGGAGCCAGTCGGGCCGGTATTCGGGGCG
>JBOGNS010000041.1:0-1773 GCA_050747305.1 Candidatus Acidiferrales bacterium
GCGCCACCGACGCGCAAGCCGACGCGCACGCCCGCGCGCAGGTGCGCGATTGGCCCAGCTTTGCCGCCGCGCTGCGCCGCGCCGATGCGCTACACGCGCGCCCGCGCGCCGACCGCTGGTCCGAAGAAATCGAAGACGCAACCTGCAAGCGATCCAAGGGGTGGAACATGTTTGCCGACTTCCTGCGCGACACTCGCTACGCCATTCGCCAACTCGCCAAAAATCCCGGCTTCACCGCCGTCGCCGTACTCACTCTCGCCTTCGGCATCGGCGCCAACAGCGCCATTTTCAGCGTAGTGAACGGCGTGCTGCTGCGCCCGCTGCCGTATCCGGATCCGGATTCGCTGGTGCGCGTGTATGAAGTGGTGCCGCAATATGGCACTTTCGCGGTGGCGCCCGCTAATTTCTTCGATTGGCGCGAGCAGAACACTGTCTTCGAGCGCATCGCCATGTACAACACCAGCAGCGTCAGCTACAGCGAAGGTGAAATCCCCGAGCGCATCGTGAACGCCACTGTCTCCTGGGACACTTTCGACCTGCTTCGCGCGCAACCTATGCTCGGCCGCACTTTCACCGCGGAGGAAGATGCCCCCGGCAAGAACAACGTCATCATCCTCAGCTACGGCATGTGGCAGCGCCTGTTTGGCGGCGACCGCAGCGTGCTCGGCCGCGCCGTGAAGCTCAATAACGCGATGTCCACGATTATCGGCGTGATGCCCTCCGGCTTTTATTTCCCCACCCGCGACGCTCAGCTTTGGTCGCCGATCGCCATCAATCGCGCCAACGCCACGCGCGGCGGCCACTATCTCGGCGTGATTGCGCGACTCAACAAGGGCGTCCCCGTCGAACAGGCCGGCGCCGAGATGAAAGCCATCGCCACTCGCCTGGCGCAGCAATATCCCGCCAGCAATGCGGGCGAATCGGCGGAGGTGATGACTCTGCACGAGCAAGTGGTCGGCGACGTGCGCCCCGCGCTGCTCACGCTGCTGGCCGCGGTGGGTCTGGTGGTGCTGATTGCCTGCGGCAACGTGGCCAACTTGCTGCTGGTGCGCGCCTCGGTAAGGCAAAAGGAAATTGCCGTGCGCACTGCGCTGGGCGCCGGCCGCCGCCGCTTGATGCTGCAAATGCTCGCGGAAAGCACCGTGCTCGCGCTGGCCGGCGGCGCGCTGGGCTTGCTGCTCGCTTACGCTGCGATCAAGCCGCTGCAAACGCTCAGCGCCGGCAGCGTCCCGCGCGTGGAAGACGTCGCCATCGACGGCAGTGTGCTGGCGTTTACGCTGGCGCTGGCGTTGTTCACAGGCGTCGTCTTTGGGTTCGTGCCGGCATGGCAGGCCTCCCGCGCCAATCTGAGCGAAGTGCTGAAGGAAGGCGGACGCGCCTCCGCATCTTCCGGCTCGCGCTGGCTGCGCAACACGCTGGTGGTGGCGGAGGTCGCGCTCTCGCTGGTGCTGCTGGTGGGCGCGTCCCTGCTGCTGCGCAGCTTCGCCAAACTGACCAATGTTGATCCCGGCTTCCGCGCGGAAAATGTCCTGGCCTTCCGCGTGGCGCTGCCGCGAGCCTCGTACCCGCAGCCGCAGAATCAGATTGCTTTCTACGACGGCCTGCTTCGAAAGCTGGAATCTCTTCCGCAAGTCACTTCCGCCGGCATGACGCAGACGCTTCCGTTGCAGGGACACTATTCGCTGAGCTTTTTGCAGCAGGGCCGGCCACCCTTGCCGCCCGCGGAGCAACCATCTGCCAACTACCGCGCCATCAGCCCGCGCTATTTTGAAA
>JBOGNS010000042.1:0-5902 GCA_050747305.1 Candidatus Acidiferrales bacterium
CGGCTTCTTTGGGATCTGCCGCCAGCATTTACTCTTTCTTGCTTCTGCTGTCAAGAGTTATTTGCGAAAAACTAACTACCATCGCCCCTGGGAATCCCCCGCGAGCGATTCCTCCCCGGCTCTTTGACTCGCTGAGCGTATGCCCCTTAGACTCTTTTCCTTCATGCGCATCCTCTTCATCGGCGACATCGTCGGCTCGCCCGGCCGCCACATCGTCAAAGAGCGCCTGGCCGACACGGTCGCGCAGCAACGCATCGATTTGGTCATCGCCAATTGCGAAAACGCCGCGTCCGGTTTCGGCATCACGCCGCGGCTGACCGAAGAACTGCTGGCCACCGGCATCGACGTGCTCTCCGGCGGCAACCACATCTTCGACCGCCGCGAAATCCTCGACTACTTCCCGCACGCCCCACGCCTGCTGCGTCCCGCAAATTTCCCTTCCGGCACGCCGGGCAGCGGCCTTTACATCGGCGAAACCAAAAATGGCGCCGGCTACGCGGTGCTCAACCTGCAAGGCCGCACCTTCATGGCGCCGATTGATTGCCCCTTTCGCACCGCCGACGCGCAACTCGCGGAAATTCCGCCCGCCGTGAAATTCGTGCTCGTAGACTTCCACGCCGAAACCACCAGCGAAAAAATTGCCATGGGCTGGTATCTCGACGGCAAAGTTTCCGCGCTGGTGGGCACGCACACTCACGTGGTCACGGCCGACGAGCGCATCCTCCCGCGCGGCACCGCTTACATCAGCGACGTCGGCATGACCGGCCCTCACGACGGCGTGATCGGAATGGAGCGCAACGCCATCATCGCCAAATTCCTCGACGCGCTTCCCCGCCGCTTCGAAGTCGCCGCAGGCAACATCCAAATGAACTGCGTCCTCATCGAAGTGGACGAAGGCGCCTTCACCAATCCACCGGATGCCGCCTCCGCCTCGGCCCCCAGCGGCTCCGCCTCGGCTTCCTCATCCCCCGCGACCCACGCCCCCCGACTCCGCGCCCAATCCATCTCCCGCCTCCGCCTCAAGATCGATTAGGCCAGTCCACTCTTTGCGACGGCGCAATCGGCTGCCGAGCCGTCAACCGCGCGCGGCCCAGTGCTCGCGTCAAGCGCTCGTGACCGTCTATCCTAGTAGCAAGCAGAAGCACGCAGATGCATAGTCCCTTCGGGCAGTTCGGCGGCGCCGCGGGCTTTGTTCGGCTGGTCCTGCCTACCGCCCTCGCTCTCACGTGCCTTGCAGACTCTCCTGCGGCTCGTCCCGCGCAAAATGCTGATCCCTTGCTTGGCATGACTTGGCTCGAAGGCCGAGGGGCAGTGTTAGTCCGCCTCGATCCCCTCACGCTACACACACTCGGACGTCAAGTCGACGTAGGCGAATACCACTCGACGTGGAGCTTTTCGCCGGACGCCTCGCAGCTCGCTCTCGGCATTTCCGCTCCCGGCGATGCCGGCAGGCTCGGAATCCAGATCATCGACGTCAAACGCATGGAGACCGTAGGGAGGGTAGCGACAGGCATTGCCGCCGAGATCGTTGCATGGCTGACGCCTGACCGAATCGTCGCCTCCCTGCAAGGCGGCGGCATCGTGCTGGTCGATGCCGCGAGCGGCGAGATTGTCCGCCGCTGGCCGCAGCCCTTCCTACTTCCCGTAACCGGGCAGCCGAAACCTGTGGCCTATACACGGAACGGTGCCGTTTTCCTATTAAAACAAGCGCGCAACCTAAAGTCGGTGATCGCGTTCGTAAACGGCCACGGTGATCCGGGTTACGCCTTTGTGGAATGCGTCCGCAGCACGCGAAGCGAATGGGCCGGGCCGGGACTTGCAGTTGATGTTGCCCGCGACCGTGCTTTCGTCGTCGGCTGCGGCGCACGGGTGGCCGAAATCGATCTGAAAACAATGCACGTCCGCCGCCACAAGGTAGCGGGACTCGATCGTCGCGACCGGGAGAGCAACCGACACGCTCTCTGGCTGGAGAATGAACTCCTCGCGGTTTTCGGCATGGACGTCGGTGAGCACAGGGGAAGGCGTGTAGGAATTCCGCCGAAAATTCAAGTGATCGATACAACCAACTGGCGCGCCCGCACGATTGACGCGCGGGCCAACAGAGCCATCTTCGTGGCTGGCAGGCTGCTCGTTTATGGTTCGCATTCGTCTGGACTGCGCGCTTATTCCCTCGACGGCCGTCAACGCTTTAGCCTATTCAGCAACGAGCGGATACGGGATGTGCGAGTCGCAGGGACCAGGGCGTACGTGCTGGGACCGAATCACCTTCGAACTGTCGATATCAAGTCCGGTGCTGTAATCCGCGAAGTGCCAATCCCGCCGGGCCTAGTGGAACTTATCGCCCCTTCGCGCTAGCCCGCTAAGGTACGAACGTTGCTGAGGTTGTGCGAGACACCCAGCCCGTGTGGAAGACCTTGTGTTCATCCGTGTTGATCTGTGGCTGCCCCCTCTTCCCTTTTTCTCCGTGTCTCTGTGCCTCTGTGGCTAAAATCATCCTGTGCTGCGCTTCGCTCAAACCTGCGACGCCATCGCCGCCACCACTAAGAAACTGGAAAAAGTGGCGATTGTCGCCAATTATCTTCGCTCGCTCGACGAAGACACCGCCGCGCTCGCCGCCATTTTTCTCTGCGGCACGCCGTTCCCGCGCCATCAGGAGCGCACACTCAACGTCGGCGGCCGCCTGCTTTGGGAAGCGGTGCAGGAGCTGACCGGCGCAGATGAAGCGTCTATGTCCGCCGCTTATCGCCGCTACGGCGACGCCGGCTCAGCCGCCGGTGAATTGCTCGTCGCGCGCAAATCCGCCGCGCTCACCCTGCACGATCTCGCGCGCACCTTCGACGCGCTTTCCCGCGCGCGCACTCGCGAACAGAAAAACGGCCTGCTGCTGCAACTCTTCTCCGCGCTCTCCGGCCCTGAAGCGAAGTACGCCGCCAAAATCATCACCGGCGACATGCGCATCGGCCTGAAAGCAAGCTTGGTCGAAGAAGCCATCGCCCACGCGTGGGCGCGTCCGCTTGCCGCTGTGCACCGCGCCAACATGCTCACCGGCGACATCGGCGCCGTCGCGCGCCTCGCCATGCGCGGCCGCCTCAGCGAAGCCGCGATGCGCCTGTTCACTCCGCTCGCTTCCATGCTCGCCAGCCCGGTGGAAACCGCCGAAGAAGCGATGGCATATTTTTCTGAAGGCGCGCTGGTCGAAGACAAATACGACGGCATCCGCGCGCAAGTCCACAAGCAGGGCGCCGCCGTCCGCCTCTACTCGCGCACGCTCGACGAACTCACCGAGTTCCCCGAACTCAACGCCGCTCTGGCCGCGTTCGCCGGCGACTTCATCCTCGATGGCGAAATCATCGGCTGGGACACCGCCGCCGCCCGCCCGCTGCCTTTCACCACGCTCCAGCAGCGCCTCGGCCGCAAGCAACTCGGCCTGTGGACCGCCAAGCTCCTCCCCGTGCGCTTCCTCGCCTTCGACCTGCTCTACGTAGCGCAGGCTTCCAGCCTGTGCGCCCAACTAAATTCCGTCGCCGCCCCTTTGACAGGCGCAACAGATCATTCGGGCGGTCTTTTGCTTGACGTGCCACTCTCCGGTCGTCGTCGGCTGCTCGAACGCCTGTTTTCTGTCCCGCGCAACGCGGCGGTACCGCCAGCGCCCAACGCTGACTCCCTTGTATCCTCCGCGGCCCCTGCATCCTCTGCGGTGACGCTTGCTCCTGCCGCGCACTGCCGCACCACCGATCAACTGCGCGCTCTCTTCGAGGCCGCTTTCGATCACGGCAACGAAGGCATCGTCGCCAAGGATCCTGCCTCGCTTTACACTCCCGGCCGCCGCGGTAAAGCGTGGCTCAAGCTCAAGCGCCCGCTGGCCACACTCGATGTCGTGGTAGTCGCGGTGGAGTTCGGCCACGGCAAGCGCCATCGCGTGTTGAGCGATTACACTTTCGCGGTGCGCGACGGCGACCACCTCGCCGTAGTCGGTAAAGCCTATTCCGGCCTCACCGACGCCGAAATCGCCAGCCTCACCGCCTGGTTCCAGCAGCACACGCTCAAAGACGAAGGCTTCCGCCGCTCTGTCGAGCCGCGCATCGTGCTCGAAGTCGCGTTCAACAACATTCAGCGTTCCTCGCGCCATCCTTCCGGCTTCGCCCTGCGCTTCCCGCGCATCCTCCGCCTGCGCCCCGACAAGCCCGTAGCGGAAATCGACACCCTCGACCGCGTCCGCCAGCTCTTCGCCCTGCAAAGTGTGCAACCGCAGATCAACGCAGATGAACGCGGATAAAGGCAGATGAACGCAGATTCAGGATTGCCTGTCACTTTGCGACGGGACGCGTAGCGGATGCTTCCGAGCTGCGAGCCCAGGGCGCAGCGAGCAGCCTCTCGGGTGGATTGCACGCGCGCGGCGCGTTGTGGTATGCCTATCGTTCCGTGCCTCTCCTTCCGCGCATCAAGCGGTTTCTGGTCGGCTCTCCGCTGCATAGCGCCCAGCTACACGAAGAGAAGCTTTCGAAGAAGGCGGCGCTGACCGTTTTTGCCTCCGACAATCTCTCCTCGAACGCCTACGCGACGGAAGAAATTCTGCTGGTGCTGGTGCCGCTGGGCGTGTTGATGGCCGACCCGGAACGGCTGCGGCTGGTGGTGCCGGTGGCCGCCACCATCGCCGTGCTGCTGACCATCGTGGTGCTTTCCTACGGGCAGTTGATCCGCGCCTTCCCCGGGGGCGGCGGCACGTATGAAGTGGCGAAAGATAATTTGGGAGTCGGCGCGGGCCTGGTGGCGGCCGCAGCGCTCCTGATTGACTACATCCTGACGGTGGCGGTGAGCGTGGCGGCGGGGATTGCGGCGCTCACCTCAGCCTTTCGCGTGCTGCTGCCCTACCGCACGTCCTGGTGCCTCGTGGCGATCGCCAGTCTTTCCGTGGTGAACTTGCGAGGCGCGCGCGAATCGGCTCGCGCTTTCGCGTTTCCGGTGTACACCTTTTTGTTCACCATCTTTGCGATGATTGGCGTGGGCATCTACCGCCACTGGGCGGGCTACGTACCATCGACCGCGCCGGCGGAGATTGCCGAAGGCGCAGCGGTGGGAGCCGGGTCCATCGGCGCTTTTCTACTGTTGCGGGCGTTTGCGCACGGGTGCGTGGCGCTCACCGGAGTCGAGGCGGTCGCCGATGGCGTGCAGGCGTTGAAAGAGCCGGTAGTGCGCAACGCGCAGATCGTGCTGTACGTGATGGCGGCGATTCTAGCGTCACTTTTTCTTGGGCTGAGCTATCTCGCGTATATCTACACGGTGCGGCCGTTGGCCGACGAGACGGTGGTGTCGCAACTGGCGCGCACCGTCTTCGGCTCAGAATCCGTGCTGGGCAGCGGCTTCTACTATCTGACGCAGATTTCCACTATGGCGATTTTGGTGCTCGCCGCCAACACCAGCTTTGCCGGGTTCCCGCGGCTGGCCTCGATACTGGCGCGTGACCGCTTTGTGCCGCGCCAACTGGCCAATGTCGGCGACCGGCTGGTGTTCTCGAACGGCATTCTGATTCTGGCGGCCGGGGCGTTCCTGCTGATTGCTGTGTTTCGCGGCGACGTGCACGGCCTGATCCCGCTGTATGCCATTGGCGTGTTTCTTTCCTTTACGCTGGCGCAGACGGGCCTGGTGCTACATTGGTGGAAGTCGCGCGAACCGGGGAGACACTGGCGGCTGGCGCTCAATGCGCTGGGCGCGCTGGCCACCGCGACGGTGCTGGCGATCATCGCACTGATCAAATTCACCGAAGGGGCGTGGCTGGTAATTTTCGCTGTGCCCGCGGTGATGTGGATTTTCTGGAAGACGCGCCGGCATTACTTTCTGGCGGCCAAGCAACTTTCGCTATCGGGGGCGGAGCGGACGCGCGTTTCGCGGCATACGGTGATCG
>JBOGNS010000043.1:0-13210 GCA_050747305.1 Candidatus Acidiferrales bacterium
CTCCAGTTCTCCTGGCAGCGGCTCTCGACCAACACCTCGGCTTCCGATCCTTCGTCCCAGTCGATTCCGTCTATCGAGATCACGCAGTTGGGTCTGACGGGATTTAACGCCGCAGCCACACGCACGGCCATCGGCCTGGCCGTGAACCTGCCGCAATTTCGCTTCAACAACACCTACCAGGTGCAGGAAACGGTTTCCTTCACTCGTGGGGCGCACGCCATGAAGGTAGGTCTCGACCTCCGCCGCGTGGACGTGCAGAGCTTCTTTTTCCCCACGATTCGCGGACTGCTGCGGTACGACAACCTGCAAACCTTCGTGAACGACGTGGCAGCGGCGGCCAATATCAACAAGCCCCTGCCCGGCGGCGCCGCCATCAACAACTACCGCTGGTACGACTACTACTTCTTCGCGCAGGATACCTGGCAGCTTCACCCAACGTTCTCGTTGAACTACGGCATTCGCTACGAGACACCCGGCAACACGATCGCCAGCCTCATCAAGCTGAACGAGGGCATTGTGGCGACCAATGGCGGCCGCAATGTTTTCCTGTTGAACCCAACGCCGGATCGCGACCTCAACAACTGGCAGCCGCGCATCGGCTTCAGTTGGAACCCGCGCACCAGTGAGGACGGCTGGCTGGGTATGCTGACCGGCGGCGATGAGTTCGTCCTCCGTGGCGGCTATTCTCGCACCAACGACTACCAGTTCCTGAACATCGCCTTGAATATCGCCAGCTCGTTCCCGTTTGTGGCGGCGATCAACAACACGAACCTCGCCAACGCCTTCACGGCATTGCCGGCTTTGCAGCCGAACCTGAGCAGCGACCCAGCGCTGAACCTGCTCACGCGCACGGTGGTCGGGGGCGATTTCCGCTCGCCAATCGCTGAGCAGTTCTCGCTGGAGGTTCAGCGCGGATTGTGGAAAGACTATTCACTGCGCATCGGCTACGTGGGCACCAAGGGCACCGCGCTGTTCCAAACGCTCGACGGCAACCCCCGCACGCAGTGCGACCCCGTTCCCGCCACACGCAATGCCACCACCGGCGCATGGACGATTGCAGGCTGCCCGCGGGTGAATCCGCTGGCCGGCGTGATCCGCCTGCGCGCCAACGCGGCTTCGTCCATCTACCACTCGATGCAAGTCCAATTGGACAAGCGCTTCTCGAACGGCTTCAGCGCGGGGATGCACTACACGTGGAGCGCGTTCATCGACACCGCGTCGGAGATTTTCAATCCCTCCACCGCGGGTGAAGTCGCGGTAGCGCAAAACTCTTTCGATCGCAGAGACGATCGCGGGCGTTCCACTTACGACCGGCCGCATCGCCTCTCCACCAATTTTGTGTGGGAGATGCCGTGGTTCCGTTCGCAGCAGGGTCTCACGGGGCGAATTGCCGGTGGCTGGCAATTCGGGGCCTTTGCCACCTTCCAAAGCGGATCGCCGTTTAGTCCGCTGAACGGATCCGACCCCGCCGCTGTACTGGGTGGGATCGATGGGCTGGTGGGCAATTCGATGCGCCCCAACCCGAACACCAGTCTGAACGTCTCCGGGATGTCCATCGAGGAACTCATTGCTGCGGGAGGGAATTCGCTGTTCTCCACATTGCCAGGCGCTTTCGTGGGCGGAAACGTGGTTGCCAGCAATTGCACGCTCAATGCCGGCAGCACGACCGCGGGGACTTGCACCATCCCGCTGGCCAACCGCTATGGCACCGTCGGGCGCAACATTCTGCGCAGCGACGGCATCGGGAACATCGACCTCTCGATCTTAAAGACGTCCAACATCACCGAGTCCCACAGAATCCAATTCCGTGCGGACTTCCTGAACATGACCAACACGCGCAACTTCGGCATCCCCGAAGCTCGCGTCAACAATTCGGGCTTCGGCAATCAGTGGGGTACGAACGGTGGCAGCCGCAACATTTATCTGTCCCTGAAGTACCTCTTCTAGTTGGCGTTTTGCGATTCGCAATCAGCCGGGCGGTTTTCTTTTGACCGCCCGGCCTTGCTTTTCCGCCGCAGCATCGCAAAGGCTTGAACCTCGCCGCACCGCGCCGTACGATCGAGCCCGAGCACGGTCCGCATTGCCGGGAGGGAACGATGTATTGGCTCGGGAAGTGGCAGCATGCCGGAATGGGGCCTCCCCGTTATTCTCTCCGGATACTGACAGCGATCTTGTTGTTTGCAGGCACGGCTGCGGCCCAAGATCCCGGGCAACGGCCTGCCATTGAAGCTCAGCCGACCCCTGGCCGCACGATTCTCAGCATCGACGGGCGCGTTGTGCGCGGAGGTGATGGTTCGAATGTCGCCGGTGCTCGCGTGATGCTGACGGACAATCGCGGCGGCATTCGCGGCATCATTTACACGCGTGACGGCGGCTCCTTCCAATTCCCGCGGATTTTACCGGGCCGATACACGCTCACCATTTCTCACCAGGAATATGGCGAGCACACCCAGACAATTGATCTGATTCTTGGCCCGGCGACCGGTCTGGTGGTACGACTTTCGAAGGCGCCGCCGTCCCCCGAATCCCTACAGACTCAGGTACCCGTCTGGGCGTTGAAAGTGCCCGACAAAGCGCAGGAGGAATACAAGAAAGGTGTGGAGGCGCTCGAGAACGGCGATGCCAAGCTCACGGTTCGCCACATGCGGAAAGCAGTTGAGCTTTACCCGCAGTTTGCCGCCGCCCACTCCGCGCTGGGCAACGCGCACCACAAGCTGGGGGAAACAGGAGCCGCGACGCAGGCCTACAAGAAAGCGCTGAAAATTGATGAAGCGCTGTATTCGGCGTGGCTCGGTTTGGGCACGCTATATGCGAACGCGCGCGCGCACGAAGAGGCGGAGCGGCACTTACTGCGCGCGCAATCGCTGCGTCCGGACGACTGGCAGGCTTGGTATCAGCTCGGCGAGCTCTACTGGGAGATGAAAGAGCCCGCTCGCACCGAGGAGCATATCCGCCGCGCTCGCGAGTTGCACCATGCCATTCCGCGCATTCACATCCTCCTGATCAATGCCCTCGTTGTGCAGGAGAAGTACGCGGAGTCACTGGTGCTCATGGATGAGTTCGTCGCGCAATTCCCAAAAAGCTCGCTGGCCGCCGAGGTAGCTCGCAAGCGCGACTTGCTCCGCGCTGAACTCTCCCGCGCAACTCCGTGAGGGAGGCAAACGGAAAATCTATGGAGGTGAAGGATGTGAACGAAGTGGGGGAAGTGAAGGACAAAAACACCGCCCAATTTCACGCTTTCTTTCACCTCCTTCACTTGCTTCATGTCCTTCCCCTCCGAATTTCGTCTGTTTATCCTTCACTTCCCTCGCTTCCTTCACTTCCTTTACTTCCGGTTTTTGCCGCACTACCATCGTGGCTCGAAACTGCAGGAGCGGCGCGAATGCCGACGGTAGACGAAGAACTAACCCAGCTCGACCGCGAAATCCGGCAATTGAAGATCGAGTACGAGATGTACTTCGGCGGCGGGCGCAAGCGCCCGCCCACCGACGTGGTGTGGCGCATCGACCAGGTCATCAAGAAGCACGGCGACCGTGGCGGGCAATTGAATTTCAGCCAGCGCTTCCGGCTCAACAACCTCATCCAGACCTACGCAAAATACCAAGAGATGTTCCGCAAGCGGCTGAAAGCCAAAGAGGAAGGGACAGTACAGCGGCACTTCGGCGCCGCAGCGCGCGCGATCGAGGCCGAACGTGACCGCAAGCGCCCAGCCGCAGCGCAGGCCGATGCCGCTGCTCCGGGCGCCGCAGGCGGTGTCGCGAGCGGGGATGCAGCGCCGGCAACCGGCACCGGCAAGCGCGGGAAAGCAGCGCGCGCGGCCGGCTACTCCGCGGCGATTTCCGACCCGTCGCGGGAGAAAGAAAAAGTCGAGGAGCTTTACAACGTATTGCTCTCCGCCAAGCGCCAGGCGGGAGAAAAAACCGATTCGCTCAATTTCGAAGGCTTCCAGAAATTCGTGAAGAACAAGACCGCGGAGCTCAAGAAGCAGGGCAAAGGTGACGTGGAGTACACCGTCACCATGGAAGCCGGCCAAGTCAAGCTGAAGGCCCGCGTCAAATCGTAGACAGCCCGTGCAGCGGCGACCTTTAGGTCCACCTTCGCAAAAGGAATTTGGAGAGCCAATGGCGATCTCAGCTTGCCCGGTACAGGCATCGATTCGTCTAACATAGCAGTGGATCCGTGATGCAAACTTCCGATTACGACGGGCAGAAGCAAGATGGCGGCGCATTCGTCAGCGGCGAGTGGCGTGTGGAGCCGTCGCGCAATTTGCTGTTGCGCGGCGCCGAGCAGGTGCGTGTGGAGCCGCGGGTGATGGATGTGCTGGTGCAACTCGCGGTGCGCCCCGGCGAAGTAGTGTCCAAGGAAGAACTGGTTTCGGCGGTATGGGAGGGACGTTACGTAAGCGACGATGTGCTCACGGTGACGGTCTACGCCCTGCGTAAAGCGCTGCGTGACGATGCCCGTCAGCCGCGCTATATCGAAACCGTGTCGCGCCGTGGGTACCGCTGGATCGCGCCCGTGCACCTTGTGGCGGCGGACGATCAGCGACTGCCCGAGGAGCCGCGCCGCCGTGGCCTGAGTTGGCGCCTCGCCGGTGGGCTGGCGATGATCGTGTTCCTTGCTGCGGCGGCCGGCGCGATTTGGATGTTTGCGCCGTCGCGCCAGGCGCAGCGCGTGCGATCACCCCAAGCGCACGAAGCTTACGCCAAAGGACGCTACTTCCTCGACCAGCGCTCAATGCTGGCCTTGCGACAGGCGCGCGAACACTTTGAGCGGGCGATTGCGCTCGATGCGCTAGACCCCGCGGCACACGCGGGGTTGGCGGACACTTTTTCTTCCATGTCTGATTTCGGCTTGGCGCCGGCGGCGGATTTGCGTCCGCGCGCGATGGCGGCTGCGCAACGCGCATTGGAGCTGGATGCGGAGTCGGCGGAAGGTCATGCGGCGCTGGGACGCGCGCAGTTTCTCTTTGACTGGGATTTTGCGGCGGCGGAGCACAGCTTGCGGCGCGCCATCGCGCTTGACTCGGACCACATGCCGGCGCAGCAGGCGATGGCCTGGTTGCAATCGGCGCGCGGCCGGCACGACGAGGCCATCGCAGCGGCGCAGCGCGCACGGCAACTCGATCCCGTGAATACCGCGCGCTATCTGGAACTGGCCTGGGTGCTCGCGCTCGCCGGGCGAACGGATGCCGCGCGGAGTGAGATCGAGCGTGCCTTGCAATTGAATCCGCGGTCGATGCAAATCCAAATGATGAAGGGCTGGACAGAGGAGCTGGCAGGACAGCCGGAAGCCGCGTTTGCCGCATATCGCCAAGGTTTGCGCGTGGGCGGCGTGCCGGAAAAGGCGCAGCGTCGCATGGAGGCCGCGTATCGCGCAGGAGGACTGGCCGGCTACTATCGCGGATGGCTGGAACTCATGCGGAGCGGCGGCGCTCCGCCCGTCTCCAACGCGTGGCGCGCGCAGATTTATGCGCGTGTCGGCGATTTCGACAGCGCGATTCAGTCGCTGGAGCGAGCCTACGAAAAACGAGAAGGCGCGTTGGCGTGGGTGAACGTCGAGCCCAGCTTCGACGCGCTGCGATCGGACGCGCGGTTCCAGCGCATCGCCGAACGCGTGGGCGCACAGAACTAACCGAAGCAACGCAGCGGCAACACAACGACTCAGCCAACCTTCAGGTCATCTTTAGGTATTCTTCAGGACAAGCCGCGCCACGCTCCGTCAGTCTCCCAGAGGGAATTGCCGGTGGAGTGTCACCCGCCGGATCCCAGGGGGTTGCAATGCTGAGGATTGCACTGTGTGTGGGGTTGCGCGTTGGGTTTGCGCTGCTATGCGTTGCATGGGCGATTTACGGGCAGCCGGGCGAAGTCGAGGCGCAGATGGGGAAAGTGTTGCGGTACGCCGGCGCAGAGCCAACGCCGGAGGACGTGACGCGCATGGCGGAGTTGTGGACGCGGGCGCAGCAGCCCGGGCTCGACAGCGATGAACGGCGCGCGGCCTTTCGTGACATGTACGTGCTCTACAGCAAGCTGAAAGGGCGCGACCTGAGCGGGCGACCGCAGGCGCTGGATGGGCTGGCGCGCTTCGTCGTGAGCATATTCGAAGGCGGCGGGCGAATGGATCTGCGGTTGCCCGAGCCTCGGAGCACGCCTTCCGGAAACTACTTGCACGTGGAAACGCGAGGCCGCGGGCCCGTGGCGCTGTTGCTGATTTCTGATCTTGGCGTGGACGGCCGAAAGCTGTATGAGTCGTTCGCTCGCAGGCAAACGGGCGCGTACACGATGCACATCGTCACGCTGCCTTACGCCGGTGCGGCGCGTCCGTTGCCGTGGCCGGAAAAGCTGGATTATGCAGCGCGCCCCTGGGTGAGTCAGATCGAAAAAGAATTGCTGGCGCTGGTGGACCAGCCGAAGATGAAAGGCGTCACGGTGGTCGGCACGTCGGCCGGCGGCTACTTTGCGGCGCGGCTTGCGCTGCTGAGGCCGAAACGGGTGCGAGCGGTGGCGCTGGCACATGCGCTGGTGAATTCGCCGATGCGTTCGCTCTCTGACCCCGACGCGCCGACGACGATGGCGGACCGGCTGGCGCGGCTGAAGTCGGTGGCGCCGACGCCACAGTTGTTTCCGATGGCGCCAGTCCCGCCGGCGGATGAGTTACGGCGGCTTATTGCTGACCCGAATTCGACGCATCCCACGGTGCGCAACTGGATGGCGTTTGCGGTGAAGGACACGGAGGTGTCGCGGGCGTGGACATATGAGGCGCTCTCCGGCGGGTTCTTCGTGCCGAGCGTGCAGTTCATGTTCGAGATGCTCTCCACGGATTTGACCGAGCAGATGAAAACGCTGGCGGTGCCGATGCTGGCCATGGGCGCGTGGCACGACGAAGGCTCGCCGGTGCAAAGCCCGCCGAGCATTTCGCAATGGGACGAAATAAAGTTGCTGTATCCGGGGATTCCGCTGGCGGTAGTGGCGTTCGATGATACGCGCGCTTATGTCAGCGCCGACGCGCCGGAAGAGTTTGATCGCGCGCTGGCGGATTTTCTCGCGGGACGGCCGGTAAGCGGGAAAACGGGCTATAGTCTGCGGCGCACCAGCCCGCGCGCGTCGGTGATGCAGTCGGTGGGCGGCGCGGAAGTGCGCATCGCTTACGGACGGCCGGCAGTGAAGGGGCGCAAAATCTGGGGCGAGCTGGTTCCGCATGATCGCGTGTGGCGGGCAGGCGCGAATGAGGCGACTACCTTCATCTTCAATCGAAATGTTCAGATCGAAGGCAAGCCCTTAGCAGCAGGCACGTACACATTCTTCGTGATTCCGACTGAGTGCGACTGGACGGTGATCTTCAACCGCGTGCCGCGCCAGTGGGGCGCGTTCAACTATAATCCGGCGTTTGATGCGCTACGGTTCACGGTGAAGCCGGCGGAAGACGCGCACGAAGAAGACTTGTCCTACCGTGTTGAAGCGAGCGGCCCCAACTCAGCAGTGGTGACTCTGGCCTGGGAAAAGCGGAGAATTGCGTTCGCAATCGAAGTTGCGTCGCGTGAATGATCGCGCACCGCGCGGACCATCCCAGCCGCCAGGCTCCTGCCTGGCGCTTCTCCGGGCCATGAACTGGCCCGAGGCAGGAGCCTCGGGGCTGAGAGCGAATATCAGCGAATATAGCGAATATCACGACAAGGATGTCAACCAAGCTACGAAATAAGACGAGGTGCAGCATGGCTCCCAAGCTGAATTATGTGATTGTGTTTGTCGCCGGGATGAACGCTGCGGTGAGGTTCTACCGCGACACGCTGGGCTTGAAACTCAAATTTGAATCGCCGGACTGGAGCGAATTCGCCACCGGCGACACCACGCTCGCTCTGCACATCTCCT
This sequence comes from Candidatus Acidiferrales bacterium, assembly GCA_050747305.1. Lineage (GTDB taxonomy): Bacteria > Acidobacteriota > Terriglobia > Acidiferrales > UBA7541 > JBOGNS01. Next base: position 7,869 of record JBOGNS010000043.1, read on the forward strand.
CGCCGCAGAACCCACCGGGCAAGGTCGAACCGGGATTCGGCGTGGAGAATATGCAGCAATTCCACGCGGAAATGACGGCTAAAGGCGTGCCCTTCCCCATGCCGCCTACGAAGCAGGACTTCGGCATGACGCTGGCGCAAATGCAAGACCGAGATGGCACGGTGTGGAGCGTCAGCGGACCGTAGGAATGAGGTTGTGGAAGTCGAGGAAGTTGTCGAGGTATTGGAAGCCGGTTGTAATGCGGCTTGCAATACTTCCATGACTTCCACGACCTCCAACTTCCTATTCGTAGCGCAGCGTAATCGCAGGATCCACCTTGGCGGCGCGCCGCGCCGGCACGTAACAGGCCAGCAGCGTCACCGCGAGCAGTACCGCGGCTACGGTTGCGAACACGCGCGGATCGGTGGCCGCCGTCTCAAACAGCAAGCCCTGAATCGCGCGGCGCATGGCCAGCGCGCCGAGGATGCCAAGCACCACACCGGCGGCCGCCAGCCGAACGCCGTGGCTCAGAATCGAGCGCAGCAGCGCGGAAGGGTGCGCCCCGAGCGCGAGGCGTATGCCGAACTCGCGCGTGCGCCGCGCCACCCCGTACGCCACCACGCCGTACACGCCGATGCAGGCCAGCGTGAGCGCCACCACCGCGAAGGCGCCGAGCACCACCGTGGTGAGCCATTGCTGCGCAACCGAGCGATCCACTACCGCGGCCATCGGGCGCACGTCGTAGACCGGCTGTTCGCGGTCCACCGCACGAATCTCCGCGATGGCCGCGCGAGCCAGCGCGTCGGGGCCGCCATCACCGCGCACCACCAGCACCATGCGGTCTTGCGGGCGCTGCCAATAATTCCAGTACACCTGCGGGCGCGGGTCCACGGTAAGCCCATCGTGGCGGATGTGCCCCACCACGCCGATCACCGTGACCCACGGCAATCCGGCGATCGGGATGCGGAAGCGCTGGCCCACCGGATCCTGATTCGGCCACGCAAGTTTCGCGAGCCGTTCATCTACCAGGCCGACCAGCGGCGCCTCCGCCCTATCCGCTTCGGTGAACCCGCGACCTGCGAGTAACGGGATCCCTAGCGCGCGAAAGTAATCGGGCGTTGCAGTGCGCCAATCCACTGCGAAACTTACATTCCCGGCCTCGTGTGGCCGCTCCACCTCCACCAGGCCATTCTGAGCGCCGCCGGCCAGCGGCAGCCGGTTGACCATGCCGGCGGCGCGCACGCCGGGCATTCGCCCCACGCGCTCGAGGATTTGATTGCAGACAGTGGCGACTTGCAGGTCCTCTGGATATTTGGTGCGCGGAACGGCGAGGTGCATCGTCGTCACGCCTTCGCTGCGGAAGCCGGCGTCGACGCTTTTGATGCCGGCAAAGCTGCGCATCAACAGCACGGCGGCGATGGTTAAGACGACGGCGGCGCTGATCTGGCCAACGACCAGCGCGTTGCGCAGTCGCGCGCCCTGCAACCCGGCGGAAGCGCTGCGTAAAGATTCGCGCAACCCGGCCGCGATATCCCAGCGCCCCGCTTGCCACGCCGGCCACACGCCGGCGGCGAGCGCGGTCACCGCCAGTGCGGCCACGGCGAAAAGCAGCACGCTCGCGTCCACCGCAATTCCTTCCACGCGCGGCATGCGGGCCGGCAGCCACGGAAGCAGCAGAGCGAGCATCCAGTAGGCCAACAGGATCCCCAGCGCACCACCGGCGGCGAGCAGCGGCGCCAGTTCGGTGAGCGATTGACGCATCAATCGACCGCGCGCCGCGCCCAGCGCCGAGCGCAACATCAGTTCTCCGCTGCGCGCGGTGGCCCGGGCAATCAGCAGATTGGCGAGGCTGGCGAAGCCAATCAGCAGCAGACTCGACACCGCACCCATCAGGAGGTAAAGCGGCGCGCGCACGCTGCCCACTAGATCGGGCAGCATCGGCGCCACCACTGTACCCACCCCTTCGTTCGATTGCGGATATTGCTGCGCGAGGCGCGCCGCAATCGTGTCCATCTCGGCCTGCGCCTGCGCAATGCTGACGCCCGGCTTCAGCCGGCCTAGCGACAAGAAGTTGCCGCCCATGCGCAGGCGCAGCTCTTCCGGGTTCACGGTAAGCGGCACCCACAGCTCGAACTCGCGGCTGGGGTACGCAAAACCGCGCGGCATCACGCCGGCAACCAAGTGCGGCTCGCCATTGAGCGGAATCATGCGGCCCACGATGCCGGGGTCGCGGCCGAAACGACGGATCCACAGCGCGTCGCTGAGGATCACCACGTGCTCGCGCCCAATCTGCTCTTCCTCTTCTCGGAACGGGCGGCCGATGACGGGCTGCGCGCGCAACACGTCAAACAGGCTGGCGGTGACGCGCGCGCCTTGCACTCGTTCCGGCTCGCCGGTACCGGTCAGATTGAAGTTGCCGATGTGGCGCACGAGCGCAAGGCTCTCGAATGAGTGGTTCTGCTCGCGCCAGTCGCGGTAATTTGCCGCTACTACGAACGCGCGCGGCAGGCCCAGCCGCTCGAAGCTGCCCCACAGGTTCACCAGCCGCTCCGGCTCGGGATATGGCAGCGGGCGCAACACCACGCCGTAGACCACATGAACACCGCGGTGCTCGCTCCGACTCCGAGTGCGATCGTCAGCAGCGCGACCGCAGCGTAGCCGGGATTCTTGCGCAGCGAGCGCGCGCCGTAGCGCACGTCTTGCCACAGCGTTTCGAGCCAGATTCCGGTACGCATCGCGCGCACCTCTTCCTTGATTTGTTGCACGCCGCCCAGCTTGAGTAGCGCATTCCGGCGCGCTTCTTCGGCAGTCATGCCACGGCGCAAATTCTCTTCCATGTCCATCCGGAGATGAGCTGCAATCTCCTCGGACAGCTCGCGGTCGCGCCGGCCTGGGTTGAACAGGGCGCCCAGCCGGAAGAAGAATCGCCGGATTCTTCTCATGGAGGTTCCTCTCACTCGTACCTGAGCGCCACCATGGGATCCACACGCGTGGCGCGCCGCGCCGGCAGGTAGCACGCGGCGAAAGCGGCAGCGCCGAGCACCAGTGCGACTGCCATAAACGTGGCGGGATCCAGGGGGCTCACCTCGAAAAGCACCGTCTGCAGGAAACGCGTCAATCCGAGCGCGGCAAGCACGCCCACCGCGAGGCCCACGGCTGCAATCCGCATCCCCTGCCCCACCACCAACCCGAAGACGTCGCCGCGCCGCGCTCCCAGCGCGATGCGGATGCCGAATTCCTGCGTGCGTCCGGTGACACTCAGCGACATCACGCCGTAAATCCCCACGGCGGCCAGCACGAGCGCGACGCCGGCAAACGCGCCCATCAGCAGGTTGGTCAGGCGCTGGCTGTTCAGCGATTCCGCAACCATGTCGTGCATGGTGCGCACGTCAAACACGGGCAGGTTCGCGTCGAGCTCGCGCACCTGCCCCCGAATTGTCGCAATGGCCGCCGTGGGATCACCCGCTGTGCGTACCGCCAGATGCATCTCCTGCGCTGTGTCCTGCGCCTGACGGTACGGAATGTACCAATGCGGGTACCACGTTGCCGCCAGTCCCGAATGTTTGACGTTGCCGACAACGCCGACAATCGTCATCCAGGCGCGGTCTGACGTGTCCCAGCCGAAGCGGATGCGCTTGCCGATCGCGTTGCCATCCGGCGAATAGAGCCGCGCAAGCGACTCATCCACGATCGCTACCGGCTCCGTGTCGCCGCGATCCGCGCCGGAAAAATCCCGCCCGCGCAGCAGCGGAATGCCGGCGGCTTGGAAATAGCCGGGCAATGCCACACGGATCAGCGCATTGGGTTGCACCGGGCCAACCGTTGCGTGGCCTTCGACGACATAACCGTCTGACCAGCCGTCGCTCTGGATGGGCAGGTTCGAGATGAAGCCTGCTGCCCGAACGCCGGGCGTGCCGCGCACACGCTCGATGAGCGCTTCGTAGAATTGCGTCATCGCTTCCCGCGAGTCATATCTCTGACCCGAGAGCGAGAGCCGCATGGTCAGCAGGCTCTCCGGCCGGAACCCCGGATGCACCGCCAGCAAATGCGCAAAGCTCTTCAGCAGCAACCCGGCGCCAATCAGCAATACAATCGAAAGCGCTACCTGCGCGCCCACCAGCCAGTTCTGGAGGCGCCGGCTCGATCCCGACGCCGTGCTGCGAATTCCCTCGCGCAGTCCCGCGCCCAGGCCGATTTGGTAAGCGCGCAGCGCGGGCGTCATCCCGAACAACACTCCAGTCGCCAGCGCGAGGGCCGCTGTGAATACCAGCGCGTTGGCGTTCACCGCGACTTCGCCAACACGCGGAATTCCCTCCAGCGGCAGCCTCCCAATCAGTGCCACGAGCCACACGGCCATCGCAGCGCCCGCTATCGCGCCCAGCACGGCCAGCAGCAAGCTCTCCGTCAGCAGTTGCGCCACGATGCGGCGCGGCGAAGCGCCCAGCGCGATGCGCATCGCAATCTCTCGCCTGCGCGCCGTCACGCGCGCCAGCAACAGGTTGGCAATGTTGGCGCACACAATCAGCAGAACAAAACCGACCGCGCCCAGCAGCACGAAAAGCGGATTCCTCGCTGTGCGCGTAACCGCCTGGTGCAGCGGCATCACGATCATTTTCATATCCGCGCCGGCCGGTGGCGGATTTTCGCTCGCGCGCGCCAGGTTCCACTGAATCCCCGTCGTTTCGGCCTCCGCCTGCGCTGCGGTCACACCTTCTTTCAGCCGCGCGATGCCCGTGAACATGAAACCGAAACGTCGTTCCGGGTTCAGGCCCAGAGGGATCCACAGATCCGTTTCCGGTCGTGGAAAATGGAACCCGGGCGGCATCACGCCGACCACCTGCCGCGGCGCATCGTCCAGCCGCAGAATTTTGCCCACGATCTGCGGGTCGCCGCCGAAGCGGCTGCGCCACAGACCGTCGCTCAGAATGCACACCGTGTTTTTCCCGGGAACGTCTTCTTCCGGCAGAAACACGCGGCCCAGCGTGGGATTCGCACCCAGCACTTCGAAGAACCCGGCTGTCACGTACGCCGCCTGCAGTCGCACCGGCTCCTCGACCCCGGTCAGGTTCAGGCCGCCACTGGTATGCGCGGCTGAACGTTCGAACGAACGGGCTTGCTCGCGGAACGAGGCGAAAAGGAACTGCGAGATTCCCCAGCGGTTCAGCCCCACAGAAGGATAGGATTGCAGGAAAATGACCAGGCGCTCGGGCTCCGGGTAGGGAAGCGGGCGGAGCAGAATGCCGTCCACCAGGCTGAAGATGGCCGTGTTGGCGCCGATGCCGAGCGCCAGGGTGAGCGTGGCCGCCGCGGTGAAGCCGCGCTGCCGGGCGAGCATCCTGACGCCGTACTTGAGGTCCTGCCAG
>JBOGNS010000044.1:0-7047 GCA_050747305.1 Candidatus Acidiferrales bacterium
GCTTCTCGAACGTGGCGTGATCCTGAATCTTCGCCGGATCGAACACCGTGATATCCGCGAAATAGCCGGCCTTGAGCGCGCCGCGTTCCTTGATTTTCAGATTCTCTGCCGGGTAAGACGTGAGGCGCCGAATCGCTTCCTCCAGCGGCACCAGCTTCTCGTCGCGCACATACTTGCCGAGCAGCCGCGCGAAATTGCCATAGGCGCGTGGGTGCGGATTGTAATTGAGAAACACGCCCTCCGGCGCTTCCGAGCCCGCATCGGAGCCGAACGCCACCCACTGCAGCTTGATCTGCTTCTGCACGTTTTCCTCGGACATCATGAAATAGACGGTTTCCACGCGGCTATCATCCTCGATGATCAAGTCCATCGCCGTTTCCTGCGGCGAGCGGCCGCGTTCCGTCGCTGCCGTCGCTAGCGTTTTGCCAATCAGCGGCTTCAGCGCATCGTTCTTGAAACCGACCAGCAGAATTCCGTCCGGCCCGGCGTTGAGGTACATGTTCTCCCATTTATCCGTGGGCGTGGACATCTCGCGCACCAGTCGCCGGCGAATGGCAGGATCTTTCAGCCGCTTGATGAATTCCTTGTGCCCGCCTTCCTCCACCCACGGCGGCATGGTGGCAGAGAGGCCGGTGGCGCCGGCGATGTAGGTATACATGTCGGCGGTGATCTTCAGGCCCTGCTTGCGGGCTGCTTCAATTTTGGCGATGGCCTGGTCCATCTTCGGCCAGTTGGACTTGCCGCCGGCCTTCAGGTGATAGACCTCGGCCGGCAACCCGGCTTCACGCGAAATCGTGATGAGCTCGTCCAGCGCCTCCAGCAGGCGCGCGCCTTCGCTGCGCATGTGCGAAATGTACATGCCGTCGTACTCCGCCGCCACCTTGCACAGCTCGATCAACTCATCGGTCTTGGCATAGAACGCTGGGGGATAGATCAGCGAGGTGCCGACGCCGAGCGCGCCTTCACGCATCGCCTGGCGCACCAGATCCTTCATGCGTTGCAATTCTTCCGCGTTCGGCGCGCGATCCTCGTGGCCGAGTTCGTGGATGCGCACGGTGGTCGCTCCGATAAAGGAAGCGATGTTGGGCGAGATGCCTTTCTTCTCAAGAAACTCGAGGTATTGCGCCAATGTGGTCCACTGGATGTCGTACTTGATATCCGACTGCTGCTCCACGGCCTCTTTCTTCATCTTGTCGTTCAGCGGGCCCATGGACCAGCCTTCGCCGAACACTTCCAGCGTGACGCCCTGTTTGATGTCGGCCAGCGAGCGGCCATCCTGAATCAGCGACTCGGTGGCCCAACTCAGCATGTTGATGAAGCCGGGTGCAACGGCCAGGCCGCCCGCGTCAATCTCATTTCGGCCGCGGCCGCTCACTTCGCCGACCGCAGCGATGCGGTCACCACGAATGGCCACGTCGCCGCGATACGGGGCGCCGCCGCTGCCGTCGTAGATCAGCCCATTGCGAAGGACCACATCGAAATCCGGTTCGCGCGAGCATCCCGGCGCGAGTAGTGAGAGTGCGACCGCTACGGCCGAGAGAACTACGGCTGACTTGGTGTTCATGGGTGCGTATCTTACGCAATGGCGCGGCACAAGAAAAGGCAAAGCAAGTGAAAAACGGCTTGCAACAGCCCGTCGTGCGGGTGGTGAGGCCTACGGCAGGGGCATGCCCGGGGACGCGACAATGCCGGCCAGCCGCAGCATCTCTTCATACTCGGTATCGTCCAGCGGGGAAATCGTGAGCCGGAGATTCTTCAGGAATTTCACTTTGCGCAGCGCCTTGTCTGCGCGCAATTGCTCGAGCGGGATGGGCTTGGGCAAGCGCAGGATCGCGCGCAGGTCAATCACCTGCCCCTTGCCGGTGGAGTCGTTGGGATCCGGATAGGGGTCGCGGGTGACCATGGCCAGTGCGTACAGCGCGCGGGCTGGTTGACCGTGATAGCACAGCACGCGATCGCCCGCGCGCACCAGCTTCACCTGGCGCATCACTTCCGGCTTGGCGCCGGCGCCGCGCCACATCTCCTTGCCTTTCACGAAGAGCGTATCCCAATGGTATTGTCGCGGGTCGCTGCAGAACAGCCAGTAATGCCGCTTGTGAGCAACCCGCTTCATCGGCTGGCGGTTGAATATACAAGGGAAAGAAGCCACGTGAAAGGGGAAGATACGTCGGCGGACGGTGAGCGGTGGCCGGTGGTCAGTGCCCGTTTTTCGCTCTGGGCTCCAAGCAAAGCAAGGGATCTGCTCTTCGTTCGGAGAGTGTCCCGTTATCCGACGTCGACGAAGAGGTCGTCGCCGCGCACTTCCACCGCGTAGCACTCCACGCCTACCGACTCGTTCATGCACGCCTTGCCGGTGGTGACGTCGTACTCCCAGCCGTGCCACGGGCAAGTGACGTTCTTCCCTTCCATCACGCCTTGCCCGAGCGGGCCGCCGCGATGCAGGCAGGTGTTGTTGATGGCGTAAAACTTTCCTTCGACATTGGCGAGGGCAAACACTTTGCCGTCGATTTGCAGCTCGCGAATCGTGCCCGGCGGCACCTCGTCTTTTCTCACCGCGCGCAAAAATGCCATCGCGTGTCTTAACCCCTTTGCCCTTTTTCTTTTTACTTTTACCTTGGACTCGGCGTCTGCGCCACCATCACGCCGCGCTCGAAGTCACCGACCATCCCCGGATGCAGCCGCACTTCCGTCGGCCGCTTGGCCAGCGACATCTGATCAATCTTGTCCTGCAACTTCAGCAGCGCATAAAAGAGCGCTTCCGGCCGCGGTGGGCAGCCAATCACGTACACATCCACCGGCACGATTTTATCCACGCCTTGCAAAACCGAGTACACATTGAAGGGGCCGCCCACGCTCGAGCACGCGCCCATCGAAATGCACCACTTCGGGTCGGGCATTTGCTCCCACACGCGCTTCAGCACCGGGCCCATCTTCAGCGTCACCGTGCCAGCCACGATCATCAAGTCGGCCTGCCGCGGCGACGGACGAAACACTTCCGCGCCGAACCGCGCAATATCGAAGCGCGACGTGGTGGAGGCAATCATCTCGATCGCGCAGCACGCCAGGCCAAACGTCAGCGGCCAAATGGCGCTGCGCCGCGCCCAGTTGAACACGTAGTCCACCGACGTGATCAGGAAGTTGCGGTCGAAGCGATTCTCGATGATTCCCATTCTCTGCGAATCCCTCGGCAAGTATATCCAAGCGCAATTCAGCGAGTCAAACGCACAGGAAAAATGGGAATTGAAAAAGGGAAAATGGAAAAAGAAATGAAAAGATGGTCAAACCGAATTTTAACGATGCCGACGGACGGACTACTCAACCAGGACGAGACGCAGGGAGCCACGATGCGACGACGCGCTACATCCCGGCGAAGGGACTTTCAATCTTAATACCGGCGATGGTTTGGCCCGGATTGAGGTCTTCGCTGACGATGCGCGCGGCGCCAGCCCGCGCTGCGGACGCCACGATCAACGCGTCCCAGAAGTTAATGCCGGCCTCATCCTCAATGCGAAATGCATCCACGATTTCAGTAACCGTCACGACTATGGACCAAGGGGCGTACGTGTTCACGATCGCGCGCGCATCGTGCTTCAACAATGGCCGGGCAATCTTACGGGTAACATTCACATAAAACTCCTGGAGCACCTGCGGGCTCAACGCGCCCGCTTCCGCTTCCCACAGCCCCTCCAAAAGTCGCCTCGCCACCAGGTGTTTGTGCCCGGCATCCAGGTCATAGGCGTAAACTAGGACATTTGTGTCCACAAACGTCTTAACGCTCATGGAGTTCGTCACGTGAGGGGAGCTTTCCGCCTCCCATATGAAACCCTTGATCGAGCAATTTGAGGGCTACGCGCTTTGCGCGCTGGTAGGCTTGTTCCTCCTCTGCCATAGACTGAATTTGTTCCGCGAGAAAGCCGCTGATCGACGTTTCCCGGCGCGCGGCAAGGATGCGAGCCTGGCGAATCGTTTTCCGATCCAGACGCACCGTTATGTTCTGTCCATTGCTTCGACGCCGGCTAGCCATCGCCTCTCCTTGATGTGCAACACGTGCAGCACGTAGTATACGTGATGCCAGTGAGGTCGGCAAATGATCTTTCCGCTCTTGCGAACAGGGCGCGAACAGCAGACGGTAATGTCACCGGTGAGGGGGCTTGGTGCCGTGGACCAGCAGCGCGCCTTCGGCTTTGAAGGCGCGGAGTTGGGCGGCGTCGCGGAACCAGCGGCCGGTGTAGGTCTCGGGCGAAGGCGACGTGTCGGGGATGCGGCGATGCGCCACACCGGTGAATCCGGCATCGCGGAAAAATTGCGCCCACTCGTCGGCGGAGAGTAGATGCGTGGGCGTGCGGTAGTGCTGGCCCCACTGATGGGAGTGCGGGTTGTCGCGGTAGTAGTTGATCAGCAACCACGCGGTGCCTTCGTCGGCCAGCACGCGAAAGATTTCGCGCAGGCCGCGCGCCGGATCCGGCCAGTAGTACGCCGACTCGACCGTGATTACCTTCTGGAAAAAGGCGTCTTCCCACGGGATGTCGTCCACGCCGCCCTCGATGAACAGGGCGTGCGCCACGTCCACATAGTTGCGGCGCGCGCGGCGCACCATTTCGTCCGAGACGTCCATGCCAATCACGCGGCCCTCCAGCACGCGCTCGGCCATGCGCGCCGCCAGCCACCCCGCGCCGCATCCCACGTCCAGCACATTGTCGGTCGGCGCAAGCTGCATCAGCTCCAGCACCGGCAGCACGATGGACAGATGCTCCTGCTCCATCACCTCGCCGCGCCCCTCCTCGGCCCAGCGATTGAATTCCTGCCGCAGTTGTTGTTCAGGTTGGTCAGTCATTTGAAGAAGGCTTGGAACCACGGATGAACACAGATAAACACGGATAGACACAACTGGAATTCAACTGGTTCGAACGAAAGAAACCGTGCCCGCTTCGAGATCGAGGAGGAAGTTCGAATCAAAACTAAATCGCTCTTGACAATTCGCAACTTCGGCAAAATCTATTTGCGAAGCAACGCCAAGTGCTTGCGGGCAACAAGCTTCATTGCCACGGGGTCGACCGTGAAGCCCAAAATTTCAAGCGCGGTTACGCCCAACACCGGCTCCTCTCCTGGTTCGCTGAATGCGACAGCGAACGTAAGCGATCTTCCATCAATGGTCATCTTCACGGGGCCCACAGGGCGGACGATCTCGCCACCGTTTGCAAGGACGAAGGAGATCTCTGCCTCAGCGTTTACACCGATGCTTTCAATCACGTCGCGCGGAATCCAGGAAAGTGTCGCGCCAGTGTCAACTAGCAGCGGGACCTCGGCAACTCTCGCCGGGGATCCGGGGTTCGCGACTTTCACTTTGACTTGGAACATTCCCATGCAGCGATCTTATCCTATCGGTGTCTATCAGTGTTCATCCGTGGTTTCAAGCCTTTTGCACTTTGGCGAGCAGCTCGACGAATTTTTGCTGGCGGTCGGCTTGGTCCAAGCCGAGGTTCTTGTCAGTTTGCTGGGTGATATTCATCGAGCAGAATTTTGGCCCGCACATCGAGCAGTATTTCGCTTCCTTGTAGAAGTCGTCTGGCAGGGTTTCGTCGTGCATGGCGCGCGCCGTCTCGGGATCGAGCGAGAGCGCGAACTGCTTTTCCCAATCGAAGAGGAAGCGCGCATAGCTCAAGGCGTCGTCGCGGTCGCGCGCACCGGGGCGATGCCGCGCCACGTCCGCGGCGTGCGCGGCAATTTTGTAGGCGATCACGCCCTGCTTCACGTCCTCAGCATTGGGCAGGCCGAGGTGCTCCTTGGGCGTGACGTAGCAAAGCATCGACGCGCCGTGCCAGCCGATCATCGCCGCGCCGATGGCGCTGGTGATGTGGTCGTAGCCCGGCGCGATATCGGTGACCAGCGGCCCCAGCGTGTAGAACGGCGCTTCGTGACACCACTCCATTTCCTTGTCCACTTGCTCTTTGATTTTGTCCATCGGGACGTGCCCGGGACCTTCGATCATCACCTGCACGTCGTGCTGCCACGCGATCTTCGTCAACTCGCCCAGCACGCGCAGCTCGGCAAACTGCGCTTCGTCGCTGGCGTCGGCGATCGAGCCGGGGCGCAGGCCGTCGCCGAGCGAAAAACTCACGTCGTGCTTGGCAAAAATCTTACAGATGTCTTCGAAGTGCTCGTAAAGAAAATTCTGCTTTTGATGGTGACTCATCCACAGCGCCAGCAGCGACCCGCCGCGGCTGACGATGCCGGTGATGCGGTTGCGCACCAGCGGCAGATGCTCGCGCAGCACCCCGGCGTGGATGGTCATGTAGTCCACGCCCTGCTCGGCTTGCTCTTCGATTACTTCCAGCATCAGGCCGATGGAGAGGTCTTCCGGGCGGCGCACACGCGCAATCGCTTCATAAATCGGCACGGTGCCAAGCGGCACCGGCGATGCGGCAATAATCGCGCGGCGGATTTCCGGGATATCGCCGCCGGTGGAAAGATCCATCACCGTATCGGAGCCGAGGTGCACGGCGTTGTGCAGCTTGGTCAGCTCTTCGTCAATATTGGAGGTGACGGCGGAGTTGCCGATGTTGGCGTTGATTTTGCACTTGAAGGCGACACCGATGCCCATCGGCTCGAGGTTGCGGTGATGAATGTTGGCGGGGATGATGGCGCGCCCGCGCGCCACTTCGTTGCGCACCAGCTCCGGCTCGAGCTTTTCGCGCCGCGCAACGAACTCCATCTCTTCGGTGATCACGTCCGCGCGCGCGTAATGCATTTGCGTGACGTTGCGCCCGGCACCGTTGCCGCTAGCCGTGTGGCGCGCACCATTTGGAGCCGCCAGCCTCTTCTCGATCCACGCATCGCGGAGTGCCATGGAATCCCCCTGATTGCGGCGCATCCCTGCGCCGAAAAATCGATTATCGCACTTGGTGTCAGTGAGCGGCAACCACGAGCGGAACCTGCTTCAGCGAAAATTGCGGCGGAACGGCTGCGGCGGGACCCGCGATGACCACAGCTGGCGCGGGCAACGGAGCGGCGTCGCCGAGGTCGCGCAGAGTGGTGCGGTGAATCTGC
>JBOGNS010000045.1:0-4685 GCA_050747305.1 Candidatus Acidiferrales bacterium
CAGGTGGAGCGCGCCATTGAGCGGCGCGCACGCCTCGGGCTGCGAATACCAGCGACGTACCACCAGATGCTCGCCATAGTGCGTGCGCTCGCGTGTGGCGCCCAGCAGGGCCGCCAGCTCATCTCCAGCAGCAGTCGAGCCTGTATCGGCGCGCCGCGCGACATCGCCGTCTCCGATGATCGCGCCGACCGGCCTGGCACGCTTCATGGCCGGCCGCAACGCACTCACCCGCGCGAATCTGTCGAATCGTGAACTCATTCAGGAACTCGGAACAGAAATTCAGAACCCCGCACTTCCTTCACTTCCTTCACCTCCCCCTCCCCCGCACACAGGCGCTCCAGAATGGCCAGCGCCGCCGCCTTCGCGTGTTCGCTCTTCTCGCCCGCTGGTCCGACGCAAGACGGGCATCCCTTCTCACATGGGCATGTCGCAATCAACTCGCGCGTCTTGCGCACCAGCAAGTCGTGCGCCCGATAGAGCGGCTCGCTGAAGCCGATGCCGCCCGGATACGCGTCGTAGAGATACAGATTCGGCTCAAACATCTCCGAGGTTTCCACCGCAGAGGTCGCAAAGGACGCAGAGGAAGTCTGGGTTCTTGCTTCCGGGATTGCCGCCTCAGTGGAGCGAACCTGTGCGGTCGAGGGGCCCATCTGTTCCTCTGCGCTCTCCGCGTCCTCTGCGGTGGGATGTTTCTCGAGCACGCCGGGTGACGGCGGCCGTTCGCTGATGGCCGTGCCCAAATCGCGCGCGTCGCACATCAGAAACAGCGTAGCCACCGACTCCAGCGCATGCAGCAGCCCGAACATCCCGTCCTGCCGATCCGACACGGAGAAAGGAAGGGACTCCACTAGCGCGCGCCGCAGCGTGATCCAGTAGGCGGTGGTGTGCATCTCGTTTTCCGGCAACTCGAGCTTGCCGTCGCCTACATTTTCCATCGTGAAGAATTTGATTTTCTTGAATCCCACCACTTGCGACCGCACCAGCACGTCGCCATAGGCCCGCGCCGCGGGGCCTGCCACAGCGTGTTCCGCCGCCGGGTCGAGCACGCGCACCTGCGTGTATTTGATGGCTTGCGTGAAGTAGTCAACGTCCACCTGCTTCACGTAGGCTTTGCGCTCGGCAAAGTCCAGGCGCTCCACGTGATACTGCTCTGCGCCGTGCAGGTAGATGGCTTTCGGATGGACGGTGCTGAGCGCACTCGAGAAATCCACCTCGCCAATCACGCGCGGCGACCGCGTTTCTAAAGCCGTTTCGTCGATGATCACGAAGTTGTCGCTGGTGACGGCGCGCAAGCTGATCGCGTCGGCGGGATATGCCTCCTGCGTCCAGTGCCAGCGCCCGCCGGTTTGGTGCAAGTAGCCGGCTTCCGCCAGCCGCTCGCAAATCAGCGCCGCCTCCACGGAGCCGAAGCGCTCTTCCGATGCGATGGGCAACTCGAATGCTGCGCATTTGATGTGATTCACGAGAATCTCCAGGTTGTCCGGCTGGATAAAGGCGCGTTCCGGTGAATGCCCGAAGAAATACTCAGGATGCTTGACGATAAATTGATCTAGCGGCGCCGAACTCGCTACCAGCACCGCGCACGACGCGCCCGTGCGCCGGCCCGCACGCCCGGCACGCTGCCACGCGGAAGCAATCGAACCGGGATAGCCTGCCATGACCGCGGAGTCCAGCGAGCCGATATCGATGCCCAGCTCGAGCGCGTTGGTCGCAACCACGCTGCGGATCTGCCCTTCGCGCAGGCCGCGTTCGATGGCGCGTCGTTCATTCGGCAAGTAGCCGCCTCGGTAGCCGCAGATCGTTTCCGGTGCGCCTGGGCGCAGAGGATTAGCCTCGCGCAAGTAGGTCAGCAGCACCTCGGTGTGCAGGCGGCTATTTGCGAAAATAATGGTCTGCAATTCGCGCGACAGAAATTCTTGCGCCATGCGATACGCTTCGCCGAGGTAGCTGCGACGGATACCGAGGAACCGGTTCACCACCGGAGGGTTGTAAAAGAGGAAGAACTTTTCGCCGGCGGGCGCGCCATTCGATTCGATCAGATCCACTTCTTCTTCCAGCAGCGCCTGCGCCAGTTCTCCCGGATTGCCGATCGTTGCGGAGGAGCAAATGAACTGCGGGTCGCTGCCGTAGAATCGCGCGATGCGCTTGAGCCGGCGCAACACGTTGCACAGGTGCGAGCCAAACACACCGCGATAGGTGTGCAGCTCGTCCAGCACGATGTAGCGCAGATTCTCGAACACGCGCGTCCATCGCGTGTGATGCGGCAGAATTCCGGTGTGCAGCATGTCTGGATTGGTGAGTACCACGTGGCCCTGCTGGCGGATGGCTTTGCGCGCATCGGAGGGCGTGTCGCCGTCGTAGGTGAACACGCCAAAGCGGTCGTCCAGCGCGCGGCAGAGCGAGTGCAATTCCGCCAGTTGATCCTGCGCCAGCGCCTTGGTGGGGAAGAGGTACAGCGCGCGCGTGTCTGGATTCTCGAGCACGGAGTTCAGCACCGGTAGGTTGTAGCAAAGCGTTTTGCCGGAAGCGGTGGGGGTGACGACCACCACGTTGCGCCCTGCGCGCACGCGCGCCGCGGCTTCGGCCTGATGTGTGTAAAGCTGCGTGACTCCCTTTGCGGCGTAGGCGGCTGCCAGCTCCGGCTGCACCCATTCAGGCATCGCGGCCCATTGTGCGGGACGTTCAGGCATGTGATGCACGGCCGTGATGACGTCGTCGTTTTTCGCCGCATATCGCGCTTGCAACTGGTTCACGAACTGTCGAATCGCGACGCCCTGCCCGTCGCGGCGGCCACCCGGACTCTGCGGCTGCTGGCAAATGGCTAGTGAGTGAGGCATAGTTTCACCTTTTCTTCTACTTCGCCTTTTATTCGCTGACCTTAGCATCGCGCGGCGCTCAAGGCAAACCTTTTTTGTTGTATGTGTTACGCGGGCGGTTTGCGGCTGGTAACTGTGGCGACAAGGCCAGCATCCAACTTGCAGCGTCTGGGACTATGATGATGCTGAACCGCATGCCACTCGGAGGAAAACTCGCGCTGCTTATCGTGCTTGCCGCACTGGCGCCGGCAAGCGCGTCCCCCAATGACTTTTCGCCCGAAGCGCTCATCGAGGGCGGCCACTGGAAGCGCCTGCGGGCGCTTGCCGAGCAGCGCGTGCGAGCCAACCCCAATGATGCGCGCGCCAACTATCTGCTGGCCTATGCCAAGTTCGAGTATGGCGACTACGAGGGCGCTCAGCCGCTGGCGGAAAAAGCCGTGAAGCTCGACCGCAACCAGGCCGACTACCACTTCATTCTCGGCGCGATTTACGGGCGTAAAGCGGAGAACAGCGGCAATCCGTTCACCAAATGGAGCCTCGCCGGCAAAGTGAAGCGAGAATTCGAAGCAGCCGCTGCGCTCGACCCCAGTCACGTGATGGCCCGCATGGCGCTGATCGATTTCCATCTTTCTGCGCCGGGAATGGTTGGGGGCGACAAGGACAGGGCGCGCGCGCTGGCCGATGAGATCCTGCGCATCGACCCCGCGCGCGGCTGGCTGGCCAAAGCCCGCATCGCGCGCAAGCAAAAGCAGACCGCGGAACTGGAGGGGCTTTATCAAAAGGCAGTGCAGTCGCCCGGCGAGAACTACGCGGCGAGCATGGCGCTTTCCAACTTCTACGCCAGCGCGGAACAGAAGAAGTACGACCTGGCCGAGAAGCACGCTCGCGATGCCCTGGCTGCCGCGCCTGATCGCGTGGGCGCATACGTGCAACTGGCTGCGCTCTATGCCGCCCAGCAGCGATGGAAGGAGCTTGACGAAATTCTCTCGCGCGCGGAAAAGGCCGTGCCCGATGACCTCAGTCCTTACTTTCACGCCGGCCGCGTGCTGGTGCAAAACAATCGCGATCCGCAGCGCGCCGAGCGATACCTGCGCGAGTACGTCACGCAACCGCCGGAGCCGAATGCACCTTCACTAGGCGCCGGCCACTGGCGTCTCGGCCAAGCGCTGGAAAAGCAAGGCCGGGTGGATGAGGCTCGCAGCGCCTACCGGGATGCCGTCGCGCTTGACCCCAAACTCGACGAAGCCAAGAAAGACCTGAGGCGTCTCAGGTAGGACAGACCTCCTGGTCTGTCCCTTCCAAGCAGGACTGTCATTAAGGGGCGTCAAGCTGTAAGACCACTCGCCGCTCGATCTGCCTATTCCGGTTCGTTGTTACAGCAGCCAGTCAACCGAATTCGCGCCGTGCCGTAAGCGCAAAGATCACGGAAATTTAGTCATGGGGTTGCGGGTTGATTGGTAGAATACTGCGCCAGTTGGTCTGGAGACGAACAACGCATGGACGTGCTGCTGGAAGTGATTACCGGCGTAGGCGCGGGGCAGAGGCTGGCTGTGCGCGAAGGGCAGACGCTGACGATCGGCCGCACCAACAAGTCCGACGTGGCGATCCCGGACGATTACATGTCGGGCCTGCACTTCGCGGTGGAGTGCGGCACAGCGGGCTGCCGCGTGCTCGACCGGCAGAGCAGCAATGGCACGTTCCTGAATGAGTCGCGCATCCACGACGCGATGGTCGCGAGCGGCGACAAGATCCGCGCCGGCCAGAGCACGTTTGTGGTGCAGTTCGCAAAGCAGGCCCAGCCTTCGCCGGGAATGGGCGCCGCGCCTGCCTACACTCCGCCGCCTGCGCCGCCTCAGCCCTCCTTCAACG
>JBOGNS010000046.1:0-2871 GCA_050747305.1 Candidatus Acidiferrales bacterium
GAGCCGAAGTGGGTGATCTCCATGGGCGTGTGCGCGACTTCCGGCGGCGTCTTCAACAATTACGCCATCGTGCAGGGCGTGAACCAGGTGATCCCGGTGGATGTGTACGTGCCCGGATGCCCGCCGCGGCCCGAAGCGCTGCTCTACAGCATTTTGCAGTTGCAGAAGAAAATCATGAATGAGAAGGGAAGCTTCAAGAAAGCGTTGAACTGGAGCTGACAATCGGGACAGTTCACAGCCGACAGCTCACAGTCGACCGTTGAGAGATGTCTGAAGTTCAGAGCCAAGCCCGCGTGGATGCGGGCTTTTTGTTTTGTGAACACTGCGGCGAAAAACAAGACACGGAAAAACACAGAGGCGCAGAGCAGCACGGAGGTCACGGAGACGAAGGCGAAAAGGAGGGAAGGTCGATGACTTGCGCAGTGCCGCCCTCGTACTGCAACTGTGCGCCGCGGCCCTGATGCTCGCGACGAATGTAGGCGAAGCCGATGGGCGCGCTCAGCAGCGGTGAGACTGCGGTGCTGGTGATGATGCCGACTTCTTTACCGTCGGCGGTGAGCGGCGTGCCGGCCGGAGGCGGCGGGGCGGCCGAGAAGCGCAGCGCGGTGCGGCGGCGATTCACCTGGCCGCGGGCGCGCACGCGCTCGACAATTTCCTGCCCGGTGTAGCAGCCCTTGCTGTAGTTGATGTGACTTTGCTCGAGCGCGGCTTCGTGCGGGATGGTGTGCTCGTCAAAGTCGTAGCCGAACCACGGAATGCCGGCTTCCAGGCGCAGTGCGTTGAGCGCGTCGTAGCCCACCGGTCCGCCGCCGGAATCGCGCACGGCCGCCGCCAGCATCTGCCACAGAGCGGGAATGTGCTCGCGCGCCGCGATAAACTCAACGCCGGAGCGGCCGAAGTAAGACATGCGCACCACGCGCGCGGGCACCGAGCCAATCTGCACTTCGCGGTGCGAGTGCAGGTTCATAGGGTCGAGCTTCAGCCCGCACATTTCGTGCACCAGCGCCGCGGCGCGCGGGCCTTCGATGGCCAGCGTGCCGAAGCGCGCGGACGCGTCGTCGAGCGTGACGTCGTCCATGATGATGAACTTGTCCAGCGTCTCCAGCGTGCGATGCCATACCGCGCCAGGCGAGAGCACGAGCAGCCGGTCGGCCAGCGCGTAGGTGCGTAATTCGGCCAGGATGTGCGCCTGCGCCGTGAGCAGCAAGCCGACGTTGCCGCTGCCGGGCGTGAGGTCAGTGATGTTGTTCGTCGTGACCGCGTTCAGATAGCGCACGCGGTCGGGCCCGTCGAACCACGCGAATGCGTAGAAATTCGTATCCAGCAGCGCGACTGACCGCGTGGCCCACTGATATTCGCGCTCGAAGCCCACGAAGCGGTGCGGCAACTCGACGCCGAACCACAGGCTCATCTCCGCGCCGGACTTGGCATGAACCTCGCGCAGCGGATTGGCGGCAGTCATCTCCGTGGCGTAGTGCACGATGCCCACATCATAGCAGACCGCAACGCACGGCGCGGGTTAGCAAGTAACTCAGAACTCAGAAGGCAGAACTCAGAACGCAGAACCTAACTGCGATGGACTTTTGCGCCGCTCCTCCCTTCCGCCGTGTGCGGTTACTCTCAGCTTTCTCCTGCTTCCGTGCAGAACTGTTTCTCGTTGAACGTTCAACATGTAACGGACCTTCTGAGTCTCTGCCCTCCTGAACCGTGGCGATCCGAGTTCTGAGTTCTGCGTTCTGAGTTCTGATTTATACTGCGAACGATGAGCGGACTGATTCACGAAGTGCTGCCGGTGGGCTGGTTGCAGTGCAACTGCTCGGTGCTGGGCGATCCGGAGACAAGAGAAGCGCTGGTGGTGGACCCCGGCGATGAGGTCGAGCGCGTGCTGGAGGTGATTCGCGCGCATGGGCTGAAGGTGCGGGCCATCGTCAATACGCATGCGCACATCGACCACGTCGGCGGGCTGGCGAAGATGCACGCCGCCACCGGCGCGCCCATCCTGATGCATGGCGATGACCTCGAGCTTTACCGCATCCTCGATCAGCAGGCGCAAATGATCGGCATGCCCATGCCGCCCGTCGCAAAGGTGGATAGCCTGCTGAAGGAAGGTGACAGCGTGCGCTGGGGCGGCTACCAGGCGTGCGTGCTGCACACTCCGGGGCATACGCGAGGCAGCGTGTGCTTGCACATACCAGCGAGGCAGAAGGACGTGAACGAGGTGAAGGAAGGGAAGGAGGTGAAGGAGTCAGAGGAAGAGAAATTGATTGCCGGGGACACCTTATTTGCAGGGAGTATTGGCCGCACGGATTTGTGGGGCGGATCGTTCGAAGACATCATGCAGTCGATTCGCAGCAAGCTGCTGGCGCTATCGGACCACACGGTTGTGTATCCTGGGCACGGGCCCGCGACCACCATAGGCGACGAGCGCGAGAGCAACCCATTCTTGCGCGGCCTGTGACTTAACGGGCTTGGCGTGAGTGGCTCTCGCGGAGGAGCCACCGTCGGCTCCTCCATCTCTTCGAAACGCGCGGTCACTCGCGATGCGCCACCCCTGCTCCCCACTTCGACTCTTTCACTTTTTCACCCCTTAACCTTTTTTCGCCCTTCAACCTGCTCCAGCGATTATCGCGTCCGACGGCGAACACGTATTGCTTGGATGGGAACAGCAAGCACACGCCAAACTTTACCCCTCTACATGCCGGGCGCATAATCCGGCTGGCCTGAGGGGAAGTGTCCTCAGCCGCGAACCCAGCCATGAGACGTTCCGATCTTGCCCGGCATCCGAGAAAGGGGCGCGCGATGCGCACTTCGCAGATTGTGTTTGGCGAGCGTCAACACCTGCTGCGCGTGCTGGATTCGCTGGAGCGCAGC